>ONSK01000074.1 GCA_900320455.1 uncultured Erysipelotrichaceae bacterium
AGCAGGTATCGGACCCGGTGTAGGACAGGGTATCGCAGCAGGTTATGCAGCAAATGCGGTAGGACGTAACCCCGGAGCAAAGTCTGACATTACGGGAACCATGCTTTTGGGTCAGGCCGTTGCAGAGACAACCGGTCTTTACGGACTTCTTATCGCAATGATACTTATCTTCGTTAAGCCCTTGGCAAAATAAGCCTTTATATTCAAAAAGAGAAATCATATCGAAAGGAGGCTTATAAGAGTTGAGCGGATTAGGAAAAGCTACAATGATGCTGCTTAGCGCCGAGATGGAGCCGAGACTGTTTGATCTCGACTGGCAGTTGCTGGCGGATGCAACTCTGACTCTCATAGCAGTCATTGCTCTGTTCTTCTTTCTTTCATACTTTTTGTTCAATCCTGCAAGGGAATTCATGAACAAGAGACAGGAAAAGATAAAAGACGAGCTCAATGAGGCGAGAAAAAGTCAGGAAGAAGCAGCTGCATTAAAGGCACAGTACGAAGATAAACTTAAGAACATAGATAAAGAAGCTGAGGGTATCCTTAGTGCAGCCAGAAAGAAAGCTATCGACAACGAAGCATCTATAGTGGCCAAAGCAAAAGAAGAGGCACATTCCATCGTGGAAAGAGCCGGTGCCGAGGCAGAACAGGAGAAGCTTCGTGTTAAGGACGATGTTAAGAAAGAGATGATCAATGTTGCTTCAGCGGTAGCAATGAAAGCGGTTGCCGGCAGCATGGATATATCGGTTCAGGAAAACCTTGTCGATGAGACATTGAAAGAGATGGGTGAGAGCACATGGCTAAGCTGATTTCCAAGACCTATGGAGACGCGCTCTTGGAGATAGCAAAGGATGAGGACAAGATAGATGTCCTGTCCGAAGAAGTCACGGCTGTTCTTGATATCTTAAAGGACAACCCTGAATTCGGTGATCTCATGAACAATCCCAGAATATCGGTGGATAATAAGCAGGAAGTCATGAAAAATGTCTTTGGCGGACGTGTCAGCAAAGAACTCATGGGATTTTTCACCACAGTCATCGACAAGAGCAGATATGATCATTTGATCGAGATACTTACGTATTTTCTTGATGAGGTCAAAAAGATCAGGGGCATTGGTGTTGCATATGTTACCACTCCCCTGGAACTTACCGATGCTCAAAAGAAAAACGTTGAGAAAAGATTGCTGGAGACTACGGGTTATAAGCAGATGGAGATGCATTATGACATCGACGCTGAGCTTATAGGAGGAATGCAGATCAGAATAGGTGATCGCGTTGTGGACAGCAGCATTCGTACTAAGATTTTAAAAATGCAGCAGGAAATGATGAAGGTTATGGTATAGCTGCACTTTAGAAAGGAACAGATCCATGAATTTAAGACCAGAAGAGATTAGTTCAGTCATAAAGGATCAGATCAAGAGATATGCGAGCGAACTTGAGGTATCCGATGTAGGTACCGTTATACAGGTTGCTGATGGTATTGCCAGAGTGCATGGCCTACAAAAGGCTATGCAGGGTGAGTTGCTTGAGTTCCCCGGTGAAGTATTCGGTATGGTACTTAACCTTGAAGAGGACAATGTCGGAGTTGTTCTTTTGGGTAACAGCAAAAACATCAGTGAAGGGGATATCGTAAAGACTACGGGACGAGTTGTTGAGGTTCCTGTAGGCGATGCGCTTCTCGGACGTGTTGTCAATGCGCTTGGACAGCCCATTGACGGCAAGGGACCCATTCAGACTGACAGGTTCAGACAGATAGAAAGAGTTGCTTCGGGCGTTATCACTCGTAAGTCGGTTGATACTCCGTAGCAGACAGGTATTAAGGCAATAGACTCCATGGTTCCCATCGGAAGGGGCCAGAGAGAATTGATCATCGGTGACAGACAGACAGGTAAGACTGCTATCGCCATCGATACGATCATAAATCAAAAAGGACAGGGTGTTAAATGTATTTATGTTGCTATCGGTCAGAAAGCATCAACCGTAGCAGGTATAGTTAAGACACTTGAGGAATACGGTGCTATGGCATATACAACCGTTGTAGCGTCAACCGCGAGTGAACTTGCACCGCTTCAGTACATTGCACCTTATGCAGGTTGTGCAATAGGTGAGGAGTGGATGGAGAACGGAGAAGACGTTCTTGTTATCTACGATGACTTAAGTAAGCATGCTACGGCATATCGTACACTCTCATTGCTGCTTAAGAGACCTCCGGGGCGTGAAGCATATCCCGGTGACGTATTCTACCTGCACAGCCGTCTGCTTGAAAGAGCTGCGAAGCTCAGCGACAAGCTCGGCGGCGGTTCCATGACGGCTCTGCCGATCATCGAGACGCAGGCAGGTGATATCTCCGCATATATTCCGACAAATGTCATTTCAATCACTGACGGTCAGATCTTCCTGCAGACAGACCTGTTTGCGGGCGGCGTCAGACCTGCGGTTGACTCAGGACTTTCCGTATCACGTGTAGGTTCCAGCGCGCAGACAAAGGCGATGAAGAGCGTATCTTCCTCACTGAAGCTTGATCTTGCGCAGTATCATGAAATGCTGACATTTGCTCAGTTCGGTTCCGACCTGGATGCCGCAACAAAGAAGATCCTCGACCATGGCGCAATGCTGACAGAACTGCTCAAGCAGCCGCAGTATTCACCGATGATCATGTCTGATCAGGTTCTCTCACTGTACGCGGCGAAGAACGGATATATGGATGGAATCAAGCTCGAGGATGTATCTTCGTTTGAAAAAACACTGCACCGCTATTTCCATGAGAACTACAAGGCTGTCTGCGATGAGATCGAGACAAAGGGCGTTCTCACAGATGAAATCAATGCAGCGCTGAAGGAGGGCATGGAGAAGGCTTTGGAACAGTTCCGTCTTGTTAAAGGGGTGAAGTAATATGTCACAGTCATCTCAGGCACTTCGGACACGTATCAAGTCAGTCAACTCCACCAAGAAGATCACAAAGGCGATGGAAATGATCGCCAATGCGAAGCTCGTCCGTTCCAGAAACAAAATGGAAGCCAACCGTGAATATGCGCAGAGACTGCAGGATACTGTGGATGAAATCGCATATTACAATCCTGATGTCGAGAATAAATTTGTTCAGAAGGCAAAGGGTGAAAAGACGCTTACCATCATCTTCTGCTCAGATCTCGGTCTGTGCGGAGGATACAATCAGAACATTGTAAAACTGGCAAGAGAAAAACTGAACCGCGAAGACCCGATTATTCTGGTCGGAACCGCGCTGACCCGCCAGCTTCGTGAGGAAGGCTTCAATCTTGTGAATAAGGAGCCGGAATCATCAGACAGGATCACATTCCTCCGTATGAAGGACATCGTCAAGAACGCGACATGGATATTTGAAACGGGACAGGCTGACCGTGTACAGATCCTGTATACAAGGTTCGTAAATACAATGACTTTCCAGCCGGCAATTGACATGCTTCTTCCGTGTACTCTGGATGCCACAAAGGCGGCAGAAAAAAATACGGACAGCGGCGAGAAGATCGAAACACTCTTCGAACCGAGTGCTGAAGCAATTCTGGACTATCTGATTCCGATGATGATCCAGGATGTCGCCTACGCGGACTGGATGGAATCGACCACAGCTGAACAGGGAAGCAGAAGAGTCGCGATGAAGACAGCATCCGATAATGCGGATGAACTGAGCGCGGATCTCATGCTTGAATACAACAAGGTGCGTCAGGCATCGATTACCCAGGAGATCACCGAGATTGTCGGCGGATCAGCTGCGGTATAGAAGAAAGAAGGTAAGATATGAGCGATACAGGTAAAATTGTACAGGTCATCGGACCTGTCGTGGATATTCAGTTCGAACCGGAACATTTACCTTCCATTAAAAACGCAATTAAGATCAAGAACGGTGAAAACGGAAGCACAATGACCGCGGAAGTTGCGCAGCACATCGGCGATGATATCGTCCGCTGCATCGCAATGAGTTCCACAGACGGACTTGTCCGCGGCATGGAATGCGTTGATACTGGTGCACCGATCGTTGTACCGGTTGGAGACGAAGTACTCGGCCGTATGTTCAACGTACTTGGTGAGCCGATTGACGGACTGGGCGAAGTCAAGGCAACAAAGTACATGCCGATTCATCGCGAGGCTCCGACATTTGCTCAGCAGCAGACAACCAGTGAAATCCTGGAAACAGGCATCAAGGTTATCGACCTGCTGTGCCCGTACGCAAAAGGCGGCAAGATCGGCCTGTTCGGCGGCGCGGGCGTAGGTAAAACGGTTCTGATGCAGGAACTGATCCACAACATTGCCATCGAGCACGGCGGACGCTCCGTCGTTGCGGGTGTCGGCGAACGTACACGTGAAGGCAATGACATGTACTATGAAATGAGCGATTCAGGCGTTCTGAAGAACACGGTTCTGACATACGGTCAGATGAATGAGTCTCCGGGTGCCAGAATGAGAGTAGCGCTCTCCGCGCTGACAATGGCAGAATACTTCCGTGATGAAGAGCATCAGGACGTTCTTCTGTTCATTGATAACATCTTCCGTTTCACACAGGCTGGTTCTGAAGTATCCGCTCTGCTCGGACGTATGCCGAGCGCCGTCGGATATCAGCCTACACTGGCAACGGAAATGGGCCAGCTGCAGGAACGTATCACATCCACAGACAAGGGATCCATCACATCCGTCCAGGCAATCTATGTCCCTGCGGATGACCTGACCGACCCGGCTCCGGCGACAACATTCTCGCATCTGGATGCCCGTCTGGTCCTTGACCGTTCCATCGCTGCTCTGGGTATCTACCCGGCAGTTGACCCGCTGGGATCTTCATCCCGTATGCTGGATCCGCTGGTTATCGGTGAGGAACACTACAACGTTGCGCGTGAAGTCCAGCAGATTCTGCAGAGATACAGAGAACTGCAGGATATTATCGCAATCCTCGGTATGGAAGAACTCAGCGAAGATGACAAGAAGACTGTCAACAGAGCGAGAAGAATCCGTAACTTCCTGTCCCAGCCGTTCTCCGTCGCAGAACAGTTCTCCGGTCTGCCGGGAATCTATGTTCCGCTTGAGGATACAGTCCGCAGTTTCAGAGAAGTTCTGGACGGCAAATACGACGATCTGCCGGAAGCTGCGTTCATGAGCGTTGGAACAATTGAGGACGTCGTCAAGAAGGCAGAGAGTCTGAAATGAGCATGATCCATTGCCGTATCGTAACACCGCACGGTGTTTACAAGGAAATGGAAACACCGATTATCAATATCGAGACAAATGACGGACAGAGAGGCATCCTTCCGAATCATATGCCGCTGGTCACAATGCTGAAGATCGGCCGTATGGAAACGGAAGAGCAGGGAACCCGTCAGGAGTATGCGGTGGCAGGAGGATTGTTCTATTTCCGTGACAATACAGCGGAAATCCTGACAGATGCCATTGAAAACAAAAATGAGATCGATTACGAGAGAGCTGAACAGGCGAAAGAACGTGCTGAGAAGCGTATTGCCTCGAACGATCCGAACTACGACCTGCAGCGTGCGCAGATTGCTCTCCAGAAGGCAATCAACCGTATGAATGTCAAAGGATCCCGCTGAGATCCGCTGACTGCAGAATACACATCAGAAAGCAGTATCTTGTGATGAGATACTGCTTTTTCGTTTCCTATGGTAAAATGCATACGTTGGAGAACATGACAGAAAAGTCATGCGGAGAGAGTTATGAGTATAGCAGATATTGAATTTATCAACATGTGCAGAGATATTCTTGAGAACGGGACATCGACAGAAGGACAGAAAGTACGTCCTCACTGGCCGGACGGCACACCGGCATATACGATCATGAAGTTCTGCGAGATCAACCGCTTTGATCTGCGCAAGGAATTTCCGATGCTGACACTGCGCAAGACAGGCATCAAGAGCGCAACCGATGAAGTGCTTTGGATCTGGCAGAAAAAGTCAAACAACATCAATGATTTAGGACCGCATATCTGGGATGAATGGGCAGATGAGACAGGTTCCATCGGCAAGGCATACGGCTATCAGATGGGAGTCAAACACTCCTGCAAAGACGTGAAGGACGAAGGCCTTGTCAATGCCTTCCCGGAATACTACGAATTCGCAGTCAATGAGGATGGCGAAGCCATCTTCCGTGACAAAGAAACAGGACGAGTTGCGGCAGTGAAGAAGAACGGCGTATGGCATGTGGACCAGGTCGACAAGGTCATCTACGATCTGAAGAACACACCGTTCAGCCGCAGAATCATGACAACACTCTGGAATCCGGAAGATCTTGATGAGATGCATCTGCAGCCATGTGCTTATAACGTGACATTCGTTGTCAGCCAGGAACAGGGAAACGAAAAGCTGACACTGAATATGATTCTCAATCAGAGATCACAGGATGTGCTGGCAGCGTGGGCATGGAACACATGCCAGTACGCAGTCCTTCAGCATATGATTGCCCAGGTCTGTGATATGGAGGCTGGAGAGTTCGTTCATATCGATGCCAACGCGCATATCTACGCGCCGCGTCATATTCCGGCAATCAAGGAACTGATTGAAAGAACACCGCAGCCGGCTCCGGAATTCTGGCTGGATCCGGAAATCCATGATTTCTACCGTTTTACAAAAGACAGTGTTGCTCTGAAAAACTACGTCGTGGCAGGCGAACAGATCCGCAACATTGAAATCGCAGTGTGAGGTGATGAGATGAAAGCAATCGCAGCAGTCGATCAGAACTGGGCTATCGGCAATCAGGGACAGCTGCTTGTCCATATCCCGGAAGACATGAAGAATTTCCGCGCTCTGACACAGGGAAAGACAGTGATCTACGGACGCAAGACACTGGAAACATTCCCGCACGCAAAGCCGCTGCCGAAGCGCGAGAACATCATTCTCTCCAGAAATCCGCATTACTGCGTGGAAAATGCAAAAGTCGTCCACAGCATTGAAGAACTGAAGGAGATCCTTCCGGAGAACACCGATGACATCATCGTCATCGGCGGTGACAGCATCTACCACGCACTGCTTCCGCTGTGTGATACAGCAATCATCACCAAGGTTGAAAACACCTATGAGGCAGATGCCTGGTTTGACAATCTGGATGAAGATCCCGAATGGCAGTGCACGGAACGCAGGGAAGACAGGGAATATGAAGGTCTGATCTTCCACTTTGACACATATCAGAGAATCAAAAAAACTGTCTGTGAATGAAGACAGTTTTACTTTACCCTGGGAATCAGATCCGCAAGATCTTTCAGGGAATCACAGCGGTATTCCGCATCCGGTACATCCCCGAATCCCCATGATACGAAGATGAACGGTACACCTGCGATCTCACAGCATTCTCTGTCTCTGTCTGTATCACCGACATAGACAGGATGTTTCAGCTGATAATCATGAATCATTTTCTTCAGATTGTCCGGTTTGTCGAGACCGTTGTCTCCGAAGCAGAGATGTCCTTTGACATACTGTTCAATACCGGCATGTGCCATCACTGCTTCAATATATCCCTTTCCGCAGTTGGAAAGGATAAACAGCTCATACTCCTTCGACAGCTGTTCAAAGGTTTCCTTTACGAAGGGATAGAGATCAGTTCCGTCTGACCTGATCTCTTCGTTTTCTTTCTGTTCCATGACTTCCGCAATTTCTCTGGCTTCTTCAATGGGAAGATCAGGCAGTACAGCCATTGCCCAGTCATCCATGGTTTTTCCCATCAGTGAACCGGCGAGCTCTTCATCCAGCGGATGATAGGAACATCCAAGAGAGGCAAGATGTCTGTTCCAGGAAGTGATGATCGGTCTGGTGCTGTTAGTCAGCGTGCCGTCGATGTCAAAGATAACCGCGTCTGTCTTCATAAGTATTCTCCGTATTTCTGTATCAGAATACATCATTTCCGCCAAATGAAAAAGAGACCGGAGTCTCTTTCAATTACTTCAGTTTCTTGACCAGTTCCGCAATTGCCGGATCCTTGCAGTCACGGAAGAAGTATTCATCGAAGTGCTCGCCGGCAAACGCTCCTTTGACAAGCTCCGGATCAAGATCGCAGAGGATGTCACCGAGAGGGCGGAACGCTGCTGCTCTGACGCCGTCGAGGATCTTCTTGTTGCGCTGTTCCGGAACGACGCGCTCTTTCGGATAGCCGCCGCCGAAGGGTTCGCTGAACAGCTTCTCAAAGATGTATTCGAGGTTGAGTTCACCGCCCCAGCCGAAGCCGAGAGCGAACGGAATGGAGATGGCGTTGCCGTCGTTGATCTGCGCGAATGTGTAGGCATCCAGCGGGTTTTCCACATGTCCGCAGATGACGCCCGGGAAGGAGTTCAGCGCCAGCATCGCGCCTTCGCCTGTGCCGCAGCCTGTGACCACAAAGTCAGCCGCGCCGGAGTTCAGAAGAACTGCAGCGAGAATGCCGTTCTGCACATATGTGAGCTGGGCGGCATCATCAGCACCGTACATGCCGTAGTTGACGACTTCATAGCCTTTGGTATCCGCAACTTTACGCAGCGCTGTTTCAATCAAGCTGTTCTTCGCAGCCTGTGAGTTTTCATTGATTAATGCGATTTTCATATCAGTACCTCTTTTTTGCCTTTCATTAT
The DNA here is from genome assembly GCA_900320455.1 of uncultured Erysipelotrichaceae bacterium. Lineage (GTDB taxonomy): Bacteria > Bacillota_I > Bacilli_A > Erysipelotrichales > Erysipelotrichaceae > Bulleidia. Next base: position 8,566 of record ONSK01000074.1, read on the forward strand.
GTAGCAAATTCCCGGAAATGATGACCGCATGACCTCTTATGCATGCATTTATTGTATGATGGAATTGTATCACAGGAAAAGTTTAACAAATCCTAACATTTGGTTTCTGATATCCACTTTGTGAATGATTGTATATGTGGTATATTTTTGGGGCAGGTAACTGAAATGATGACAGGAAACATTCAAACAGGAAAAAAACAGCTTCTGACAATTGTATTGTTCACAGGCATCGGGGTAATTCTGACCGGTGCACTTTCATTATGTTTCAGACCATATACAGAACATGGATATCAATACCAGGACGTACATAAAAAACAGGAAGAGTTCAGATATCTGGAGGATCAGAAAGACGTTGTCTTCCTTGGCGACAGTATTGCCTGGGCAGCGTATTCACCGGAATATTTCTGGCAGGAGACAGGCATTCCCTCATACAGCCTCGCGACAAGCGGGCAGTGGATCGGTGACGGTGATCTGATCCTGGAAAGCTATCTGGACCATCAGACACCGCGGATCGCTGTGCTGGATGCCAACTCTCTGTATACAAGGCTCAGCAGGGCAAAGTACATGCTTTCGCAGGTTCTTCCGGTATTCCATTATCATTTCGCATATATGGCTCCAATGGGACCGGAGGTTAAGGATCCAAGACGCGGCTTCAACAGCTCGGAAGTGATTTCTCCCTATACAGGTGATCCTGCTTACATGAATACGGAGATACCTCTGCAGCCGATGAGTTCAATGGCGGAAGAAAAACTGAATCAGATGGATGACGTATGCAGAAGAAAGGGAATTACCCTTGTGCTTTCCTGCGCTCCCAATCCCTCCGCCTGGAACAGAGGCAGACACGATGCCGTGCAGGCATGGTGTGACATACACCAGGTTGAATTCGTTGATTATAATCTTTCGGATATTGGAATTGACTGGCAGACAGATACCAGAGACGGCGGCGAACATCTGAATGACAGCGGCGCGCATAAAGTATGTTCGCATCTTTCCCGTCATCTCTTTGAAACATACGGAATGACGGATCACCGTCATGATGAGAAATATCAGGAATGGAATAAAGAATACGGAGGCGGGAACTGATGACGTTTGCTTACAATGAACCTCTGTATTTTGCCGGTTTCCTGCCGTGCGCCGTGCTTGCGTATCAGCTCTGTCCGAAGAAATACCGCTGGCTGGTTCTGCTGGCATTCAACTATATTTTCTTCTTCATCTGGAGCCGCTGGCTGCTTGTGTTCAATCTGATCACTGTCATGGTGACATACTGGATCGGAAAGATTCTCGGAGGAATGAAGAAGGCTCCTGCCGGCACAGACAGGAAGGCATTCAAGAAGAAAAAGACCAGGATCATGACAGCCGGCATTCTCTTCAATCTGATGATCCTGATTGTATTGAAGTATACAGATTTCATCGGTACGAATCTCGGACATCTGTTCTCATTTGAGTTTCATCCGTTCCACTGGGCAGTGCCTGTCGGTATTTCGTATTATACCCTGCAGTCCATTTCCTATCTTGCGGATGTCAGAGACAGAAAGACGGAGCCTGCCGATCATCTGTACAAGCTTGCGCTGTACATGAGCTTCTTCCCGGCAATCATGCAGGGACCGATCTCTGCCTGGGGACAGATCGGCGAGGATCTCAGTGCAGGAAAGGATGTCTCCTGGAACAATCTTGTGGTTGGATTTGAAAGAATTCTTCTCGGACTGTTCAAGAAGGTGATGATCGCTGACCATATGGCATCAGCGGTAAAGATCATCTTCGCGGATTATACGCATGACGGCGCAGTTGCCCTGCTGGGCGCTGTACTGTGCACACTGCAGCTGTATATGGACTTCTCGGGTACGATTGATATCGCGATCGGATCCGGCAGGATCTTCGGCGTAACGCTGCCGGAAAATTTCCGTCAGCCGTTCTTCGCGAAGAACGCTTCAGAGTTCTGGCGCAGATGGCATATCACCCTCGGCGTGTTCCTGAGAACCTACGTGTTCTATCCTGTGTCTCTTTCCAAACCTGTGCAGGCACTTACCAAATGGACAAAGGCGCATTTCGGAAAGACAGCCGCAAGGTTTGTGACACCGTTAACTGCTTTGTTCTGCGTCTGGATCTGCAATGGTCTCTGGCATGGACCATACTGGACATATATCCTGTACGGCATGTATTACTTTGTGATCATCTTCATTGAATTACTGCTGGAGAATCCGGTGAAGGCATTCAATGAACGATTCCATCTGGATGAAAATGGATGGGGATGGAAACTCTTCCGTTTCATCAAGCTGTTTATCATCGTGATCATCGGTGAAATGTTCTTCCTGGCACCGGATTTCAATACAGGATGGCGGATGCTTGTCAGTATCCTGACAAACTTCCATCTTTCATCACTCGCGGAGAACTGGCTGAATGTCGGAATGGGAGTGCATGACTATGTGATTGTCATCGTCGGATATGTTCTGATCTTCCTGTGGGGCGTTCTGAAGGAAACAGGATATCCGCTCAGACAGAGATTTGAGAAGCTTCCTGTTTACGCGAGATGGGGACTGTTATATGCGGTCATTGCGGCAGTGATCCTGTTCGGCGCGTACGGACCGGGATATGACGCAGTGGCGATGATGTATGCGGGGTTCTGATATGAATACAAATATACTTGAATGGCTGGAAGCTTCCGCAAAGAGGCTTCCCGGTAAAGAAGCATTCGCGGATGAAAAGCGGACGATCACATTCCAGGAAACGTGTGTCGGCGCAAAAGTCTGCGGCACATATTTTGCCGGTATCATTAATTCCAGAGAACCGGTGGTCTTCTATCTGGAAAAGAGCTGTTACGCGGTCATGGGAATGTTCGGAGCAGTCTATGCCGGCGGCTTCTATTCCCTGATCGATACAAGACAGCCTGCTGAGCGTGTAAGCAGAATCCTGGATGTTCTGAAACCGAAGGTCATCGTAACGGATGAACAGTTTCATACCCAGGCAGAAGAGATCTTTGCCGGATACAATCTCATAAGAATCGAAGAGATTCTTGAGAACAATACTGCAGATGAACAGCTGCTGGAAGACATCCGGAAACAGGCATCTCCTGAAGATCCTGTTTACGTCAATTTCACAAGCGGTTCCACCGGAACACCGAAAGGTGTGACGATCTGTCACCGTTCCATCATTGACTTCATCATTCCCTTTACAGAGATCTTCGGCATCAGAGAAACTGACATCATGGGAAACCAGGCGCCGTTTGACTTTGACGTATCCGTCAAGGATATCTTCAGCGGTATCCTGACAGGCGCTAAGGTACAGATCATTCCGAGAAGCTATTTCTCCAATCCGACGATGCTGATGGATTATCTCTGCGACAATGAGGTGACAGTGCTGGTATGGGCAGTATCCGCGATGTGCTTTGTCTCCATCATGAACGGATTCGGCTACAGAGTGCCTGAGACAGTCCGTCTCATCATGTTCAGCGGCGAAGTGATGCCGATCAAACAGTACGGCATCTGGAAGAAGAATCTTCCCCATGCCCGCTTTGTGAACCTGTACGGACCGACGGAGATCACATGCAACTGCACATACTACGAGCTGGAAGACAGACTGTATGCCGCAGATGAAGCAATTCCGATCGGAAAACCTTTCCCGCATGAAAAGGTATTCCTGCTGGATGAGAATGATCATCTGATCACAGAACCGGGTATTTCCGGGGAAATATGTGTGGCAGGCGACTGTCTTGCCCTGGGATATTACAATGATCCCGTCAGAACAGCAGAGGTATTCGTGCAGAATCCTCTTACGGAACAGAAAGAAATCATCTACCGCACCGGCGACCTTGCGGAATACAGGGAAGACGGCAATCTTGTCTACAGATCAAGAAAGGACTTCCAGATCAAGCATCTGGGACACCGCATTGAACTCGGTGAAATCGAAACACAGGTACAGGCCATGCCCGGTGCTGAGAGGGCATGCGCAATCTATGACTTCACACGCAAAAGAATCTTTCTGTTCTATACCGGTGCAGCGGATCATAAGGAACTGCAGGAGAAGCTGAAGGAAAAGCTTCCTCCCTTCATGATTCCGAACAAGATGATCCAGGTAGCGGAGATGCCGATGACAAAGAACGGCAAGATTGACAGAAACAGACTGAAAGAAATCGGAGGTATCAGATGACTTCATGCACTGAAATCAGAGAGATCGCAGAGCGATACGGTACACCTTCCTTTGTCTTTGATCTGGAAATATTAACAGAAAGATTTGCAGAGATGCGTAAGATCGCGGACGGCAGATACCATCTCTGCTATTCCATCAAGGCCAATCCCTTTCTCGTGCCGTGCATGAATGAAATCGCGGACAATCTGGAAGTATGCAGTCCCGGTGAACTTGCGATCTGTAAGTCCCTGCATGTTCATCCGGAGAAGATCATCTATTCCGGTGTCAACAAGGGTGAAAAAGACGTCACAGAAGCGTTTGCGTACGGTGTCTGCACATTCACGGCGGAATCCGTAAACCAGTTCCATCTGATCAGCAGGATCGCTGAACAGATGAATAAAAAGGTTTCCGTACTGCTGAGACTGACATCGGGAACACAGTTTGGAATGTCAGAAGAAGACCTGCTTTCTCTGATTGAACAGAGAGAAGCACATCCGTATGCGCAGATTGACGGAATTCATTTCTTTGCCGGAACCCAGCAGAAGAAACCGGAAAAGAAGAAAAAGGAACTGGCTGTTCTGAAAGCACTCTTTGAAAAGATCAGAAGTGAATACGGAATGGAACTGAAAAAACTGGAATACGGACCGGGATTCCCTGTTCCGGTATTTGAAGATGATGATTTTTCTGATACGCTGAAACCGATGAAGGACTTCCATGAGATACTGAGGGAGACTGCGGAATGGGCAGATCTGACCATTGAGACGGGAAGATTCATCTCTGCCGAATGCGGCACCTACATTACAAGAGCAGCGGATCTGAAAAGCAGCTACTGCATCCTGGACGGCGGCATCAATCATGTCAGCTATATCGGCCAGATGATGGGAATGAAGGTGCCTGTGATCCGTCATCTCAAGACAACGGACAACACGGAGAAAAAAGAGTGGATCCTCTGCGGAAGCTTATGCACGGTCAATGACGTTCTGGTCAGAAAGAAGGAACTGGAAGGACTGTCAGTCGGAGACATTCTCGCCTTTGATCACATCGGTGCCTACTCTGTCACGGAAGGAATCTATCTGTTCCTGAGCAGAACGATGCCCTCAGTTATTCTGAGAGAAAACAAAAACAGTTTCCGCCTGGTGAGAAGCCCGCTGGAAACATGTGATGTGAATACACCTGTCATATAACAAGAAGGAGAAAGACAATGGAAGAACTGCTTGAAGTACTGAATGACATCAAGGATGATGTCGACTATGAGACATGCACGACACTGATTGATGATGAGATCTATGATTCATTTGATATCCTTCAGCTGATCAGCTCACTGAACGATACATTTGACATCTCCATCCCTGCTTCAGAAATTATCCCGGATAATTTCAACAGCGCGGAATCTCTGTGGAAGATGGTACAGAGACTGCAGGAAGAGTAAACGAAAACCTCCAATCGGAGGTTTTTAATTCGTATGAATGCTTTCTTCCAGATGCTTCATATGAATAAGCACGTAAGGAATCTCGAATAACAGCATGGCAGTCCAGCCGATGCCGCTGGCTGCGGCGATTCCGCGGATGCCGGTCTTTTCCGCAAGCAGGAAGGTTCCGGCTGTGCGCAGGGAGATCTGGATGAATGTGCAGAGAATGGTGACGGGGATGCGCCCGACACCGCGGCAGTAGCCCTGGAAGCCGTTGGTCAGTCCGGGAAGGATGTAGATCAGCGACATGACGGAAAGATAGGCTGCGCCTTCACTGATGACCTCCGCATTTCCGTTTCCGCTGACAAAGAGGGAAACGATGAATCTGCCTGCCGGCAATGTCACCAGTCCGATCAGAAAGCCGTAACAGATTTCCATACCGATGCCGGTGAAGAATCCTCTGCGGATTCTCTCCGGTTTTTTTGCGCCGCGGTTCTGGGCAATGCAGGTGGAGATGGCAGAGGCAATTCCCTGTTCGGGAATCAGCGCGAAGCTGTCCACACGGCTGACCGCGTTGAATGCCGCGATCGTGCTGACACCAAGCAGGTTCACCTGCGACTGGATCAGCAGCTTTCCAATCGGCTGCACCGCCTGCTGCAGAGCGGCGGGAAGGCCATATCCCATCACCCTTTTCAGCAGTGTCATATCCGTCTTCCATTCCTCTCTGGAAGGTACGAGTTCTTTCATCTCGCGGATCATGCACCGGGCTGCCAGTGCCGCCGAAACAGCCTGCGCCAGCACTGTTGTGAGCGCGCTGGTAACGATGCCGAGATGAAAGACACCGAGCAGGATCAGATCGAGGATAATATTCAGCACTGAGCATACCGCGAGGAAGCGCAGGGGTCGCTTGGAGTCACCGACGCTCTTCATGGCAGCTGCCAGTGCGTTGTATACAAATGTGAACGGCACACCAAGGAAGGTGATGCGCATATAAACAGCTGTGATGGAGAAGATTTCTTCAGGAACAGAGAGCAGCTTGAGGATCAGCGGTGTGAGGAGAGCACCCGGAACGGCGATGACAAGGCTCATCAGAATGCCTGTCTTCAGCACGGCGGAAAGCGATCTGCGGAAGGATGCCATGTCCTTTGCGCCGTAGCGTTCGCTCATGAAGATGCCGGCACCGATGCACAGTCCGGAAATCGCCAGGATGACGAGGTTCATGACCGGAGCCGCAATGCCTTCGGCAGCCAGCGCGTCTTTACCGATAAAACGGCCGGCAATCATGGAATCTGCCGCGTTGTAGGCAAGCTGAAGCCAGTTTGCGAGAAGCAGAGGCAGAGCATAGCGCCATAGATGAGAGAACAGTGATCCTTCCGTCATATCCTGCATAAACAAGTCTCCGTATACTTTGAAAAGTATGCATTGTTTTGTGTGGAAAAGCAACGAGACCGCACAAAAGAAAAGTTCTTCCCGAAGGAAGAACTCTTCTGACAGATGCAGATCTGTATTACAGCGGCATGATGCCGAAGATCACAGCAACAACCATGCAGAGGATGGAGAATCCCCAGACATACATGAAGCTTGCCTTGATGTGGTCTTTGATATCAACATCCGCAAGACCGGTACCAAGCAGTGTGGCAGGTACCATCGGGCTGATGAATGTAGCGCAGTTGCGGCATACGACCATGGCAACAGCGATCGGCAGAGCGTCGACGCCGAATGCCTGTCCGATACCGATGACAACCGGCAGCATTCCGTAGAAGTAAGAGTCTGTATCAAATGCCAGAGCAAGAGGTACAGAGAGTACACCGATAACGAGAGGGAGGTGCTTTCCGAGAGCTGTCGGGAGTACGGAAGAAACGAGTCCGGCAAGGCATCTTACAACAGACGGAATAGCATCTGCCGGCAGTTCCATTGTCTTGGCGGAAATGACTGCGCCGTCAGCACCAAGGCTGGATGTCAGGACACCCATCAGAACAGCTGCACCCATCAGAGTGGAGCACATCATCAGAGCAGGTCCGGCATGGAGGTTGATGATCTTCTTGTGCATCTTTGCTGTGAAGCCATAGTTGACGAACAGCGCGACTGCAACACCGATCATGAACGGATAGTAGCTCGGGAATACATCCCAGATCAGCATTGCGATAACGCCGATCGTAAGCAGAATATTGAACAGGAACAGCTGCGGACGAGCCAGCTCGCTGTCTCCTGCAGCAGCGGTAGTTGTATCTTCTTCTTCAATAACTTCGCCTTCTTCCTCAGCCAGCTTGCCGTGCAGACCAGCACCGCGTGCCTTTTCCTGGACACCGGTGAAGTATGCATGAACCAGAGCGAGGAGAATACCGAAGATCTGAATCGGCAGAATTGTCTGCCAGAGGCTTCCTGCTTCCATTCCGAGGACGGAAGCTGCACGCATTGTAGGACCGGCCCAGGGCATCAGGTTCAGGACACCCATTGCGAGAACCGCGATTCTCAGCAGGCTTGTCTTACGCATATGCATGCGTCTGAATACCGGCAGCATCGCCGGAACAACGATACAGAATGTGGATGCGCCGCCGCCGTCGAGATGTCCGACCAGAGCAATAATGCAGGTGACGATGCATACACCGATGACATTGTCACCGACAAGTGTCATCAGCTTACCGATGATGACGTCGAACATGCCGGCATCTGTCATGATACCGAAGTAAAGAACAGAGAAGACGAACAGGGCAGCTGTAGGTCCTGTGCTGTTGAAGCCGGACTTGATCATTGCTGCGAGGCTGTCAAAAGAGAAACGGCCGCCAACGACAAGGATCAGAGCCAGGATTGTCGGCCATACGATGAACGCGATGGCCGGCTGGGTCTTGCTTTTGAAGAGTGTTACGACGATCGCAACAATCGTAAGCAGGCCGAGAATACCAACTACTGTTGAACTCATGATTTGTTTTTATCCCCTTTCAAAAGTTAGTTTCAGAGCTCTGAAACCGGTTTTACCTGACGTACGACATCCATGATCGTTCCGTCACGTGCTTCGATGATACCGACAACACGGTCATTGAATACAACCGGATCAGGTGTTCCCGTGATGGAGTATGCGATATCTCTGAGTTCTTCGATTGTCTTCAGAGGTACGCAGTCAGCCTGCTGCAGTGCTTCCAGCAGGTCAGGTCTGTTCGGGTTGACAGCGACACCGTAGTCAGTGACAACGATATCAACGCTTTCACCCGGAGTAGTAACTGTTGTAACGTCCGTGCAGATTGCAGGAATACGTCCCTGCAGCAGCGGGCAGATGACGATTGTGCACTTGGCACCCTGTGCTGTATCAGGATGGCCGCCCTGTGCACCGGTGATGACACCGTCAGATCCGACGACGACATTGCAGTTGAAGTGAACGTCGACTTCCAGAGATGCCAGAATGACATAGTCGAGCTTGTTTACGAATGCGCCCTTGTTGAACGGATTCGCGTATTCACTTGCAGTGATGTAGTAGTGCTTCGGATTCTCAATGTTTGTGACAGCGTCAAGGTCGAATGCCTGTGTATCCATCAGGCAGTCAACGAGACCCTTTTCAAGCAGGTCGCACATCGGCTTTGTCAGACCGCCGATGCCGAATCCCATCTTTACGCCTCTTTCTTCCATGATGCGTGTCAGAGAGATCGTGGATGCGATGGAAGCTCCGCCGACACCAGTCTGGTAGGAGAAGCCGTCCTTGAAGTACGGAGTGTTGACGACGACCTGTGTGCAGTACTCAGCCATCATCAGCTTGCGCTGGTCGGTTGTCGGCTTGGCAGCGCCTGTAGCGATCTTTTCAGGAATACCGATCGCGTCAACGACGCATACATAGTCGACCTTGGTCATGGAGACCTGGGCAGGATAGTTCGGGAACGGAACGAGGCAGTCTGTGATTGCGACGACATAGTCAGCGCAGTCCGCGTCGATTGCGGAATAGCTGATGACACCGCAGTTTGTCTTTCCGCCTGTACCGCTCAGGTTGCCGTAGTCATCGGAAGTCGGCGCGCCGATGAAGGCGATGTCGACCTTTGTCTCACCGGACATGACAGAACGTACACGTCCGCCGTGGCTTCTCATGATTGCCAGGCCCTTGAGCTTGCCGGCTGAGATAGCCTCACCGATCTTGCCGCGGACACCGGATGCTTCGATGCTTGTGATTGTGCCGTCTTCGATCATCGGTACAAGCGCTTCGTGCGCTTTTCCGAGGGAAGTAGCCGCAAGCTTGATGTTCTTGAGGCCCATGTTGTGGATCTCGTTCATGACCATGTTGACGATCAGGTCACCTTCACGGAAGTGATGGTGGAAGCTGACTGTCATGCCGTCATGGGCGTTGCACTTCTCGAGTGCTTCGCGGATATTCTTCACGAGCTTGCTGTGCTGGTTGTCCATTACCGGATGAACAGTCGGAGCAGCGCTCACGAACGGAACATTGTCTTTGTAATTGTTGCCCTGGAAAGGCTCTTTTCCCGTCAGTTCAAGGATCTCTTCGGGGATTTCGCGTCCTACTGCATTTTTCATGATTACATGTCCCCCTTATAGACACCGGAAGCTTTTGCCAGCGCCAGTGTACGCTTCGCACCGTCATAGAAGGCGATGTCGATCATCTTTCCGTCAACTGTGAAGACACCGATACCCTGTGCCTTCTTTGTGTCGATCTCACGAACGACCTTCTCGGCGAAGATGATGTCCTTTTCCTTCGGTGTGTAGATTTCGTGGACAACAGGAATCTGACGGGGGTTAATGATGGATTTTCCGTCAAAGCCCATTGTGTGGATTGTTTCGACATCGCGGCGGAAGCCTTCCATGTCGTTGAGGTTTGTGTAAACTGTGTCGAAGCACTGAACACCGGCAGCTCTTGCGGCGATGATCATCTGCTGACGGGCACCCATCAGTTCAACGCCTGTACCGGAAATGCTTGTCTGAAGGTCCTTTGTATAGTCACCGCCGGAGAGGGCAATGCCGAACAGTCTTTCAGATGCTGAGCAGACTTCATAAGCGTTCATGACACCCTTTGCGGATTCAAGGGCAGCCATGATCAGTGTGCTTCCTTCTTCTCTGCCGAATTCCTTTTCAGCTGCGATGACTGCAGCTTCAACTCTGCGGACATCCTCGGCTGTTTCTGTCTTCGGGATACGGATCGCATCGCAGCCGCCCGCAACAGAGCAGCGGATGTCTTCTTCCCAGAGGTCTGTGTCAAGACCGTTGATACGGACAACACGTTCTACACCGCGGTAGTCAATCTCCTGCAGTGCGTGGTAGAGAGAATAGCGCGCAGCGTCCTTTTCACGTTCTGCGACAGCGTCTTCCAGGTCAAGCATGATTGAATCAGGCGCATAGATGTAAGGGTCCTTGATCAGACCGGGTTTCTGACAGTTCAGAAACATCATGCTTCTGCGAAGTCTCTTCATGTTCGGATTCATTTGATGGCACCTCCCCATGGCAGATTCTTGCTGATGTCGTTGCTGCGATAGACGGCGCATTCCACACGGGCCTTGATCGTGCAGTCAAGAGCTCCTTTGTCCACAACAGTCACTTTCGCGTCTGTAACTTCCAGACTTGCAAGTGTGTCGTTGATGACCTTGCGGATCTGTCTGCCGAACTGACGGATAACAGCACTGTCGAGGTCGAGCTCAAGTGTGCCGTTGCCGGGTTCTACAGTTACCATGCAGTCACTGGATTCCAGTGTGCCGGCTACCGCTGCCTTTTTGATTTCCATAATGGCATTCTCCTTTCTTTATAAAATGTATGCCTTTACATTCTTAATTTAGCAGAAATAGATATAATATAAAAATACTATTATAAGCATATAAACATAACTAAAAACTTATGGCATTTCTATGGTATATTGGAGGAGTGAAAACGCTGTCATTGGAGAGTAAATATGAATGAAAGACAGGCGCAGTATATCTGCACAATTGCCTCAGAAGGCAGTATTACCGCAGCCGCAAGAAAACTGAATGTTTCCCAGCCTTCATTGAGCCAGATGATACGCCAGCTGGAAAGCGAAGCGGGTGTGAGTCTGTTTGACCGGTCATCACTGCCGATCCAGCTGACCTATGCCGGCAGGCAGTATGTGGAGTGCGCAAAGACAATTCTTGCGGCATCCGCGAAGCTGGAAAACCAGATGAAGAACATCCGCATGGAAAGCAGCGGTGTTCTGCGGGCAGGCATCAGCGTCCAGAGAGGAATGAAGATCCTTCCCCTGGCACTGCCGGAATTCCATGCCCAGTATCCCGGCGTGGATCTGCAGATCAGAGAAGCGGGAAGCGCCACACTTGAGGAATACCTGAGGACAGGGGAAATCGATCTGATGTTTGCGGCAATTGATTCCACCAGTCCGGAATTCGATTATCAGCTGATTGAAAAAGAGATTATCGGTATTCTGGCAGGATCGGGATCCGGACTGACAGATGTCTATGAAAACGGCTCGGCACTTTCGGTGGAAGATACCGCGTATGAAAAGTACGTATATCTCAGACGAGGCCACAGCGTCCGCGTCGTGCAGGATCAGCTGTTCAGGAAATACGCGCTTGAGCCGCAGGTGCTTCTGGAAACAGACTCCCTGGAAGTCGCAAGAAGAGTCACAGCCGCCACCGGCGCGTGCATGTTACTGCCGAATATCTACTACGATGAGGAAATGATCAAGGCTGGCGCCATGTTCTATCCTCTGAAGAAATACACCAACAGAAGACACTTCTATGCCAGCAAGAGAAAAAACGAGGAGCTTCCCCGGTATGCCCACGACCTCGTTGAAATTGTCAGGGAAACCCTGCACCAGGGCAGACAGCCGGAGGAATGAACAGTATGGAAACAATACAGAAAGCTGACCTCGCGATGATGCTTGAGGCAAGAGAAAGAAGATACTACAGACAGCAGGAACTGCTTGCGGCATACAGACGTCCGCTGCTGTCCTTTTCCATGAACATTGCCGGACCGATCAAGAACACACCCCTGATCCGCCGCGGCTATCAGAGAGGAAAGGAAGAACTGATTGAGAGAATCCATGCGGCAGGCGGAAAGATCCTCTTCGAAGAAGAAATCAGCGAAGCGACAGGCTGTGAAGGAATGTATGTCACAGATCTTGACGGAACACTGTTAAAGAAACTGGCATGTCAGACAGAAGAAGAAACACCGCTCGGCAGACTGTTTGACATGGACGTGCTGAATACGGAAGGGAAAAAGCTGGAGCGGCCTTCACCGCGCCGCTGTCTGATCTGCGGAAAGCCGGCAAAGGAATGCGCCAGAAGCAGAACACATTCCGTGGAAGAACTGCAGAAAGCCACAACAGAGCTTTTAGTAAAAGAACTGGACAGACAGGATATTGAAACAGTATGCGAACTGGCCGTCAGAGCGCTGCTGTATGAAGTGTGCGTAACACCAAAGCCCGGTCTTGTGGACAGGAAGGACAACGGCAGTCACAGGGATATGGATATCTATACCTTCATGGCAAGTGCCGCTTCACTGTGGCCGTATTTTGAAACATGCGCGCAAACGGGACTGAAGACGGCAGATCTTGCGGCAGAAGAAACGCTGAAACAGCTGCGTGTGCCCGGCATGAAAGCAGAGCGCAGGATGTTCCATGCGACTGAAGGTGTCAATACCCACAAAGGCGCCATCTTCTCCATTGGCATCCTCTGTGCCGCATGCATGCGCTTAAAGACGGCAGAGCGCTTTGATCCTGAAAAGATCCTCTCGGAAGCCGGCCGCATGACAGCCGGCATTACCGAAAAGGAACTCGGCTCTTTGAAGAAAGAACAGGCAGTCACAGCCGGACAGCGCATCTATGCGGAATACGGTATCGGCGGTATCCGGGCGGAAGCGGAAGCCGGATTTCCGTCTGTATTGAAATACGGACTTCCCATACTGGAAGGAGCGCTGGAAAACGGCAGAACAAAAGATGAGGCAGGCTGGGCTGCACTGTTATCCATCATTGCCCATACGCCGGATACCAACATGATTTCCCGCGGCGGCATTGAAACACAGAAAGCAGCTGCCCAGGAAGCGGAAACAATCATCGAAAAAGGAATTCCCGATGAAAGCGTGATGGAACAGCTGAACAGAGAATATATCATGAAGAATCTTTCACCGGGCGGCAGCGCTGATCTGCTTGCGGTCTGCTGGCTGATGCATTTCCTGAAGGAGGCGGCGTAATGGACTATTACATTTCAGAAGTGTACATGAATGACAGCCGCAGGCTGAAACAGATCGATGCCCTGCTGGAGAAGGAAGGCATCCGCCGTGACAACTCCCTGGATTATATCTGCGCCATGTATGATGAGGACGGCAATATAGCCGCAACAGGAAGCTGTTACGGGAACACGCTGCGCTGTTTCGCTGTCAGCAGCGATCATCAGGGAGAAGGTCTTCTGAACCAGATCATCACTCATCTGATCGACGTGCAGGCATCCCGCGGAAACATTCATCTGTTCCTGTATACAAAGCCGGATACGGCAAAGTTCTTCAACGATCTCGGATTCCATGAGATTGCCAGAGTGGAAGGAAAGCTTGTCTTCATGGAGAACAGAAGAAACGGCTTTGCGTCCTATCTGAAAAAGCTCGCGGAAACAAGAAAAGAGGGAACAGCGGCGGCAGTCGTCATGAATGCCAATCCGTTTACCCTCGGCCATCAGTATCTTGTCGAACAGGCCGCCGCATCCTGCGACGTTCTGCATCTGTTCGTGGTTTCCGAAGACAAAAGCCTGGTGCCTTTCCGTGTCAGAAAGCATCTTGTCGAGGAAGGCACAAAGCATCTGAAGAACGTCATCATCCATGACTGCGGTCCCTATATCATCTCTTCAGCGACCTTCCCGGGATACTTCCTCAAGGATGAACAGTCGGTGGCGGAAGGACAGGCAAGGCTGGATCTTGCGGTCTTTGTCAAGATTGCTGAAACACTGCATCTGAGTGCGAGATGGGTTGGCGATGAACCGTTCAGCGCTGTCACTTCGCTCTATAACAGAATCATGCAGGAGGAACTGCCGAAAGCAGGCATTCAATGCTGTGTGGTACCGCGCAGGGAAACTGAGGGCAGCGCGATCAGCGCATCTGCCGTACGTAAATGCATCCAGGAAGATGATTATGAAACGCTCAGGCATCTTGTGCCTGAATCCACATTGGAATACCTGAAGAGTGCTGAGGCAGAGGATGTCATCCGCAGAATCAAGGCATCAGAAAACGTAATTCACCATTGAGAAGGCGGAGATCTCCATTTCACTCACCGGAAAAAATGCATATTATAAACAATGGAAATACATCACATATATACGAGGAGGAGATATGGCATTATCAATCATGAATGAGGCAAATCGCTGCCTTCAGTGCAAGGTGCCGATGTGTCAGAAGGGCTGCCCGATCAGCACCCCGATTCCGCAGATCATTGCGCAGTTCAAGGAAGGAAAGGTCATGGATGCCGGAAAGCAGCTCTTCGAGAATAACCCGATGTCTGTTTTCTGCGCCATTGTATGTGATCATCAGGCACAGTGTGCCGGCCATTGCGTTCTTGGCAGAAAGGGAAGTCCGGTACATTTCTATAATATCGAGAAGTTTGTATCGGATGCTTATCTGGACAGAGTGAAATTTGAAAAGCCTGAAAAGAAGGGAAAGACAGTAGCTGTACTTGGCGCCGGCCCTGCAGGACTTACTGTTGCGGTGATCCTGGCAAAGAACGGATATGATGTGACGATCTTTGATGACAACGATCATATCGGAGGAATGCTCAGATACGGTATTCCTGAATTCCGTCTTCCGAAGTCCATCATCGACAGATACAAGAAACTGATGGACAAGCTGGATATCCAGTACAGACCGAATACCGCAATCGGAGCTGCCCTGACCATTGATAATCTGTTCCGTGACGGATACGCTTCCGTATTTGTCGGAACCGGTGTATGGAGACCGAAGACACTCGGTATTGAGGGAGAAAGCCTTCCGCATGTACACTTCGGCATTTCATATCTGGCAACACCGGATGCCTTCACGCTGGGTGAGAATGTAGCGATCATCGGCATGGGCAACGTTGCCATGGACGTCGCGAGAACAGCGCTCAGACACGGTGCGCAGAATGTCACACTGTATGCGAGATCCAAGAGAATCGCTGCCAGCGAACATGAGATGGACTACGCAAAGCTGGACGGCGCACAGTTTGAATTCGGCCAGGCAATCGAAAAGATTGAACCGGAGGGACCGGTATTCAAAGTTGCGATCTTCGATGAAAATGACAAGGTTATCGGCTATAAGGATGAACTGAATCACGTCAAGGCTGACTCTGTCATTCTGGCGGTATCACAGGCGCCGAAGAACAAGCTGATCCTGACAACGGCAGGTCTGGAAGGAAATGAAAAGGGACTTCTGGTCACTGATGAAAACGGCATGTGCACAGTACCGGGCGTATTCGCGGCAGGTGATGTTGTCACAGGTTCGAATACTGTCGTAGCAGCTGCGGCTGCGGCGAAGAAAGCAGCTGAATCCATGATGAAATACATGGAGGAAAACAACTAAGCAAAATGAAAGATCGGAATTTCAAATCCGATCTTTTTTCTGTCTCAGAGCTCACCGCGCTCCATCATTTTCATCAGCGGTGTATCCTTCATGTCTTCAAAGATGACAGCTGCCTGGGCAGCGATGCGTTCCGCTGCTTTCTGTGCTTCACAGACAGCTTCCTCTTCATTGACAGTCAGTACCTTTCTGTCCTCCATGATGATCCTGCCGTCAATGACGGACATTTCCACCTCATTGCCATGGGCGGAGTAGACAAGGTTTGGAACGATATTGCGCACCGGCACAAGGATGACGGGACAGAGTGCCGGATCAGACATGTTGATCATGATCAGGTCTGCTTTCTTTCCCTTTTCCAATGAGCCGATTTCATGGCCAAGACCAATTGTTTTCGCACTCTCGATCGTTGCCATGCGCAGTACTTTCCATGCCGGGTAGACTGTCGGATCCTTGGCCTTGCACTTATTGAGAATGGCAGTGAATTTCATCTCATTGAACATGTTGCTGCAGTTGTTTCCCGGTGCCTGATCGGATCCGAGGGCAAGACGGGAACTCTTTCTGAGGAAGGCTGCGGAAGGAGGAACAATACCGTCAATGATGCCGATACTGCCGCTGCAGAGAACCATTCCCGCGCCTTTGGACGCGAGGTATTCCGTTTCCTCATCCGTGGCTTCCGTCAGATGCACGGCAATCAGTCTCTCGTTTAACATTCCCAGCTCATCCAGATACTGGATCGTTCTCTTGCCGTAGCGCTTGACCATCTGGTTGATCTCACGGTCGCCCTGGGCAACGTGCATGTGAATGCTGGTATCGAATTCCTCCGCCAGTGCCTTGATTCTCAGCAGCATCTCCTGGCTGCACATATCAGCACCCTGCGGTCCCAGCATGCACGTGATGCGTCCGTTTTCCGCACCGTTGTATTTCCGGATCAGGTCGATGTTTCTCTGCAGTTTCTTTTCGCCCTGTTCCGGATCAAAGGTATACAGCTCGCCGACCTTGCTTTTGTTTTCCTTCGGCATTTCGTTGACCATTTCCGCGACTCTTGCCCTGGTTCCGGCCTTGATGTGATTCTGCACGATTTCCGTCATCGGTGAATCAAAGTCGCAGAATGTTGTTGTGCCTGCCTTCAGTGCTTCAATGATATTCACCATGGAGCCTTTCATGACAGCGTCGGTATCTTTTCTCAGCACGTTTGTGAAAGGCCACATGCCGTGCTGCATCCAGTTCATGATGTCCTGTGATACACCGCGGATCAATGCGTCTCCGGTGTGGATGTGGGCGTCAATCAGGCCTGGCATGATGACTTTGCCGGAAGCGTCAATGACTCTGTCCGCTGTGTACTGTTCCAGAAGGTCTTTTGTGGTTCCGGTATCCGCGATCAGATTTCCTCTCACCGCAACAGCGCCGTCCTCAATGAAGCCGACACCTTCTCCCTGCATGGTAAGCAGATATGCGTGTATAAAAAGAAGATCGATATGTTCCATGTCTGTTTCCTCCAATGGCATTGTACAAAAGAATCGGAATCGATGCATTTGCGAAACTCCGCATGCTCGTGTAATATACCTGTATATCTTTTCCAGTTTCTGTATCAAACTGCATTTTTTGAGGTACGTACATGAAAAAGGGAATTGTTTTTTATTCTGAAATTGCATATATCGCAGGCATCGCATTGCTTGCATTCGGGACAGCTCTGATGGCAAAGGCAGACTTCGGCATGTCCATGGTTGTGGCACCGGCCTATCTTCTGCATCTGAAGATATCACCGGCAGTGTCATGGTTCACCTTCGGGGCTGCGGAGTATATTCTGCAGGCAGTATTGATCATTGCGCTCTCATGCCTGTTGAAGCGCTTCAAAAAGCATTATCTGTTTTCCTTTGTGACGGCAGTCATCTATGGAGTGGTGCTTGATCTCTGCATGAAGGCGGTATCGTTTCTGACGCCAGGCTTTCCGGTGCGTGTAGTGCTGTTTGTGTCGGGAATGCTTCTGTGCACGCTGGGAATCGCGTTCCTGTTTCATACATATATCGCACCGGAAGCTTATGAGCTTGTCGTCAAGGAAATCTCTGATACATATCATCTGGACAGCGGCAGAGTCAAAACGGTATATGATGTCACCAGCTGTCTGATCTCCGTGGTACTCTCATTTGTATTCTTTTCACGTCTTGAAGGAATCAAGGCAGGAACATTTGTATGCACATTATTCAACGGCTGGCTGATCGGCAGATTTGATCATCTGCTTTCTTCCTTCCTGACATTCAAAGACGCGTTTGCGCTGAGACGGTATTTTGAGGAATAGCTTATGACCGGAAGAATTGTAAACATCATCGTCATCATTCTGGAAGCGATCGGTCTTTCCGTCAGTATCTCTGACAGGAAGTGGAAGATTTTTGCCTACTATACGCAGATCTCCAATCTGTTGACGATTGTTTCATCCATTGTGTATGTGCTGTTTCCCCAGACTGCTTTCAGCGGTCTGCTGAGGTATCTCAGCTCCTGCATGTTGACAATGACATTCCTTGTCACATTGTTTGTGCTGGTGCCGATGGGAGGCGGATTCCGCAACCTGATGCTTTCCGGGAACGGTCTCTATCATCACACACTCTGTCCGGTCATCTCCGTGCTCTCCTATATCTTCCTGGAGTCGCATGTTCCGGTATGGTATCTGCCGCCGGTGATCACACTGGTATACGGCATCACGATGATGTATATGAATCACATTGAAAAGTTTGACGGTCCCTATCCCTTCTTCCGTGTCAATCATCAGAGTGTAACGGCAACGATTGTCTGGATCATCATTCTCTTCTCAGTGATTTCAGTGATTTCACTGCTGTTGGGGGCAGTGTAATTAAGATTTAATTTTTCTGCGGATCCGGCAGCAGGATATCACAAAGATAAACTGAGTCAGCTGTATCTGTGATGACATAGCCTCCATATGTTTCCACAATTTTCTCAATGATTTCCAGTCCGTATCCATGAGGATGCACGTCCTGCGGATCATAGGAACTATTTTCTGCGTCAGCAGAGACAGTGTTGGATACAGAAATCATGAGAGTATCCTTGTGATGCAGAATCCGCATATCCATTTTCTTCGGATTGCCGGAACAATGACAAAGAACATTGTCCAATACATTGCCGAGAATGATGGCGAGATCTTCTGACTTAATACCTGTATGATGGCCCAGCTGAATCTGTATCTTTGTTTCAATGCATTTGTTATGAATGGCACTGATTTTGTTTGACAGCAGAAGGTTCAGAGCCGGGTCATGTGTGTAAATGACAGAGGTGATCCGATCAAGATCATGGACATAAGTCCGTACAATCTTTTCTGCTTCGGATAATCTGCCGGCATTCATATTTCCAAGAATCATGATCATTGTGTTTTTCATATTGTGACGCAGACTGTATGTATCCTGCAGGTTCTGTGTCATTTTTTTCTGAAGCTCACGTCTTAGTACAAGTTCTTTCTGGAAACTGTCAGCCTTATGTTTTGCGGCAATGTAATGGGACTTTCTCTGCAGAAACTGATCAAGAAGGATATTGATGATTATAATCAGAACACAGACAAGACATATATATGCCAGCAGCCTGTCGGAACGGAAGAATATGAAAGCAAAATATGTCAGAACGCAGACAGCCGCCGCATCACAGAATGTCAGAGTGTAATCCTGCTCATCTGTCTGATATAC
>ONSK01000040.1 GCA_900320455.1 uncultured Erysipelotrichaceae bacterium
AAGTATCAATTGCTTTTCTTACATCTTCTGCCATAATGATCTCCTTTTTGTTTCTGCTGAGATAAGCATATCATTCAGATGCATTTCTGTTCCATCATAATTCTGACAGCTTCCCACACGCAGTCATGATCGTTATCGCTGACAATATGATCAGCCATCTCCCGGATATCCCTGCAGGCATTCTTTGGGGCAAAACGCAGTCCGCAGTTTTCAAACATCGTGATGTCATTGTCGCCGTCACCGATGCAGGCGCATTCTTCCTTTGCGATATGCAGGTGTTCCTGCAGGGTTTTGAGGGCATTCCCCTTGCCTGCTTTTTCAGCGCAGACTTCGGAATAGATGAACCCTCTGGAAATACGCAGATTCATTTCCGAACCGATTAATTCCGTAACCTTGTTCCGGATCCCCGGGTGATGATAGAACAGCGAGAACTTTTCGGCTCCGTCTGCCGCATTCACATGTTCCAAAAGATCATCGCACATGGTGACCTGTTCCAGATCCGAGGCAAAGGCAAAGCCGCCGATGATGCTTTCAATCCTGCCGCCGTGGAGATAATATCTGCCGCCTGCCTGCACACCGACAGTAACCGGCATGTCATTGATCAGATCAAGCAGTTTCCGGGATTCTTCCGGTGTGATCTCTTCCCGGAAGATGATCTCACCGCTGTCTCTGTCTGTCAGGCGGGCGCCATTGGATGTCATCACATAACGGAAAGAAGGATCTTCAAAAACAGCCTTCGGCAAAGAGTGCATGGCTCTGCCGCTGGCCGGAACAACAGTCACGCCGTACGACTGAAGCATCTTCATCGCTTCAAGGTTTTTCTTTGAGATTCTTTTGAATGTGTTCAGACATGTGCCGTCCATGTCAATCAGGATTATCCGTATCATAGTTTCATTGTATCAGAGACAAGATGAAAAACTGGTGTCAGTTATGACAAACAGGTAAAATATACTTCAGTAAAGGAAACAACAACATGATTGACAAACGACTGATATCACTGGTGAAAGAGAGCCGGAAATACATCGCAGCCAATGTCTTTGCGCAGTGGATCGCCCTCTGCGCGAATATTCTGTTCATGTATGCGGCTGCTTCAACATTTTCATTTCTTGAGAAGGGAATCTACGGCGGCTACGCTGCTATCTTCGCTCTGATGTGCGCAAGCGGCGCTGTTGTGCTGCGATTCATCTGCATGCGTCTTTCTTCCCGTTTCTCATTTCTTTCTTCCCGCACCGTCAAAAAGGTGCTGCGCCGGAAGATCTATGAAAAACTGCTTCGTCTCGGACCTTCATACAATGACCATGCTGGCACGTCGGAAATCGTGCAGACGGCTGTGGAAGGCGTGGATCAGCTGGAAGTTTACTTCGGTTCCTATCTGCCGCAGTTCTTCTACGCGATGATCGCGCCTGTGACTCTGTTTCTGGTTTTGATCATGGTGGACTGGCGGGCAGCACTGGTACTGCTTGTATGCGTGCCGATGATTCCCGTTTCGATCGTCTTCGTGCAGAAATGGGCAAAGAAACTGCTATCCAGATACTGGAACAGCTATACGGGCATGGGCGATGCCTTCCTGGAAAACCTGCAGGGCATGACGACATTGAAGATCTATCAGGCAGATGAAGCACGCAATGATCTGATGAATCAGGATGCGGAAAGCTTCCGCAAGGCAACGATGCGGGTGCTGACGATGCAGCTGAATTCCATTTCGGTGATGGATCTGGTTGCCTGGGGCGGTGCGGCTCTCGGCATGATCGTTGCCCTGCGTCATTTCCACAGCGGTCTTCCCCTTGCGGACTGCCTGCTTGTCATTCTGCTTGCGGCGGATTTCTTCCTGCCGATGCGGCAGCTTGGAAGCTTCTTCCACGTCGCGATGAACGGCATGGCGGCAGCCGACAAGATCTTCGCCTTCCTGGAAACGGAAGAACCGCTGGAAGGCACGGAAACAGAAACAGACGGCACATCGCTCAGCGCTTCTCACCTGTCATTCTCTTATGATGACACCCGTGAAATCCTGCATGACGTCACTGTGAAAGCGGAAGAAAAGTGTCTTACTGCGGTGGTTGGTGAAAGCGGCAGCGGCAAATCCACGCTGGCGTCGTTATTTGCCGGCGAACATGAGAACTTCAGCGGTGAAATCAGGATCGGCAGCACGGATATCCGCACCCTCTCCCGCAGAACCAAAACAGATCTTGTCACATACGTCGGTTCACATGCATGGCTGTTTGCCGGCACTGTCCGTGACAATCTCATCATGGCAAAGCCGGACGCTTGTGATGAAGAGTTGATCGAAGCGCTTCGGCGGACGGATCTGTATGATTTCCTGGCTTCCCAGCAGATGCTTGATACGCCTGTCGCGGAAGGCGGCGTGAATCTTTCCGGCGGACAGCGTCAGCGTCTGGCAATGGCGAGAGCCATCCTGCATGATTCTGAAATCTGCGTCTTTGATGAAGCAGCTTCCAATATTGATATTGAAAGCGAAGAAAAGATCATGTCTGTCATTGAAGCGATGGCAGAGACAAAAACCGTTCTTCTGATTTCCCACAGACTTGCCAATACCGTGCGCGCCGGCATGATCTATGTCATGGATCACGGGGAGATCGCGGAAAGCGGCACCTTTACAGAACTGATGGAAAAGAATGGTCTCTTCAGAAAAATGTATGACAGGCAGATGGCCTATGAGAATTACGGAAAGGAGAGTGCCTGATATGAGCAGAAGCAGATGGAACATTGCCGCAAGGCTGATGAAGCTCGTGAAGCCTCTGGCCGGATGGATGGCATTCTCTGTCACTGCCGGCACGCTGGGACATCTCTGCGCGACGTTCATTATGATCTTCGCTGCCTGGGCTGTTCTGGACGGTCTTGGCAGATCCGTTCCCTTCTCTGCCGGTTTCCTGTATGCCTGGATGATCCTGTTCGCAGCCATCCGTGCCGTTCTGAAATATACCGAACAAGGATGCAATCACTACATTGCCTTCCGTCTGCTCGCGCTGATCCGCGACCATGTGTTCAAGGCACTGCGCAGGCTGTCTCCGGCGAAGCTGGAAGCGAGAAACAAGGGTGATCTGATTTCTCTGATCACATCTGACATTGAACTGCTGGAAGTCTTCTATGCCCACACCATTTCTCCGGTATGCATCGCATTGATCTATACGATCATCATGTTAGTGTTTATAGCCTCCATTCATCCCCTGCTCGGTGTGCTCGCTCTGTTCAGCTGGGCGGCAGCCGGCATTGCCCTGCCGGTGCTGACATCGCATTTTGCGGCAGATACCGGCGAGAGGGTGCGGAAAAGCAGCGCGCAGCTGAGCACTGCCGTTCTCGATTCCCTGCGCGGTCTTTCAGAAACGATCCGCTATGACGACGGGGAGAGACGGATGGCATATATGGAAGAAAAGACGGATCTTCTTCTGGAAGCACAGGAAGAAGAAAAATACATTGCCGGAAGAAATATGGCAACAGCCTCCCTTCTGATCAGT
>ONSK01000041.1 GCA_900320455.1 uncultured Erysipelotrichaceae bacterium
CGCGGCTGTGACGGATGAGGTCCTGAAGAAATATGCGGGAATCACATCTGACAGCACCATCGATGGTGTGACAAACGCGACATTTACACACACTTCTGTCAAAGCAATGCTGAAAGCTGCCCTTGAGATGGCAGCGGGAAAGTGAGGTGAAGCCGGATGAAAAACTTTAATCAGGATTCTCCTGCTTACAAGGCATGCCTGCTCGCAGTTCTCTGCGCGGTATGCGGACTTCTGCTTTCCGCAGTCAATGCTCTGACAAAACCGATCATTGAGGAAAACGCGGTGGCAGCCATCAAGTCCACCCTTGAGAAAATCTATCCTGGCGCAAACTTCACGGATGTGTCCGAAAAGTATCTGCCTGATGAAACAGGTCTGATCGACGGTGTCTATGAAGCAGAAGGAAAGGGCTACATCTTCACTCTGCACAACGAAGGCTACGGCGGACAGTACACCTTCATCATCGGCTACAACAACGACGGAACAGTCGCAGGCTATGCCGGACTGGAAAATGCCGAAACACCGGGCAAGGGAAGCCTGGCATGGGATACAGACTATACAAACACGGTTATGGGTCTGACATCCTCTGATCCGCTGCCGCTGATCTCCGGCGCAACGATCACAACCCAGGGTGTTTCCCAGGCAGCTGATGCGGCAAGAGCGGTCTTCAACTCCATCCAGGGAATTGAATACGATCCGAACGCCAAGCCTGCTGAACCAGAAAAAGAAGAACAGAAGCCGCTCGGCGAAGAAGATCTCGCTTCCCGCAAGGCAACAGCGAAGGAAATCTCCAATGACGGCAAGACTGCTGTATACGAGTGCACTGCATCCGGCTTCAACCCGGGCAATGCCGCAACAGTCACGGTTGATCTTGCGTCAATGAAGATCACCGGCTTCGAAGTGACAACATTCGCGGATGACGGCGACAATGTCGGCGATGATGCGGCGGATGCGGAAAATCTGAAGAGATACATCGGTGCTTCCGCATCGGATATCATCGATAACCTGTCCGGCGCAACCGAGACATCCAAGGGCTTCCGTGCCATGGCACAGGCAGCTCTGAATGCGGCAGGCGGCGGTTCCGGCGGAAGCGCAGCTGCGGCTGATTATTCCAAGTACAACGCTTCCTGCTATTACAGATCCAATACAGACCAGAAGGCGCTTGTATTTGACTGCACGGCAGACGGCTACGGCATCGTCAACAAGGCAGGCGATTCCTACAGCCGCAATGAAGTATTTGTCACAGTCAACGCGGAAGAAGGAAAAGTCGTCTCTGTTGAGAAGGTGAGCTTCGGCGATACTGAAGGCAAAGGCGACACAGCCATGACAGAGGATGCACTGAAGCGCTTCGCAGGTGTGAAGGCAGCAGCAGAAGCTGATGCGGTCACCGGCGCAACATTCACGGATGAATCCGTCAAGGCAATGGTTCAGGCTGCTCTCGATATGGCAGCCGGAAACTGAGGAGGTGCACCATGAGCGAAAATAAAGAAAAGAAAGAAAGCTTCGTATCAAGGCTGCTGACAGAAAACCCTGTCTTTGGACTGTACCTCGGTATCTGTTCCGCCCTTGCCATCACGACAAGCGTGAACAATGCCATCGGTATGGGCGCTGCCGTTACCGTGGTCCTCGTTCTCAGCAACATGCTGGTATCCTCCATCCGCAACATTACACCGAATGACATTCACATTCCTGTCTATATCGTCATTATCGCAACACTCGTCACGATCGTTGAGATGGTCGTGCACGCATATACGCCGAGCCTGTACGCTGCGCTCGGCACATTCCTGGATCTGATCGTTGTCAACTGCATCATCCTCGGAAGAGCCGAGGCATTCGCGGCAATGAATCCGATCGGACCTTCCGCTCTGGACGGTCTCTCCATGGGAATTTCCTACACACTGTCCATTCTGGCAATGTCCTTCTGCAGACAGCTGCTCGGCACCGGATGCATCAACTGGGTGAATCCGTTCACCAACGCGGAAGTATTCAACATCCGCATCATTCCTGCCGGCTATGAAATTCCGCTGTTCTCATCGCAGGTCGGCGCCTTCCTGACATTCGCATGTCTCGCGGCTGCCGTTGCGGCATACAAGAACCATCTTGCGGAAGCTGAGAAGAAAGGAGAGAAATAATGAATCTGTTTACACTGTTCATCAGCGCGATGCTGATTGATAACATTATTCTTTCCCACTTTATCGGCATGTGCCCGTTCATGGGTGTCTCTACAAGAATGGAATCCGCTGTCGGTATGGGTGTGGCTGTTATCTTCGTTATCTTCTGTTCCTCAATGCTCTCCTACGCGCTGTACTATCTCGTGCTGCTGCCGCTGGAGCTTGAGTACATGGAGCTGATCACATTCATTCTTCTGATCGCTGCCTTTGTTCAGCTGACGGAAATGTTCATCAAGAAGAATTCACCGTCTCTCTACAAGCAGCTCGGTATCTACCTGCCGCTGATCACAACAAACTGCGCTGTTCTCTATGTCGCAATGGATAACATCAAGCAGGGCTACAGCATTGTCGAGACAATGGTAAACTCCATTGCCGTTCCGGCAGGATTCATGCTGATGCTTGTCATCTTCTCTACGATCCGTGAAAGACTGCGTGGAAATGAAATCCCGAAGTCATTCGAGGGTAACCCGATTGCCTTCATCATCGCGGCAATCATGGCAGTGGCGTTCGCGTCACTGGCGGGTCTGGTCTGATATGCAGGCTCTGATCGCAGTACTGATCATCGCGGTGCTTGCCGGCGGAAATGTCTGGCTCTATGCCGCGAACCGGAAGATCCCGGTTCCGGAAGGATGCGAGGACATCAAACCCGACTGCGGACACTGCGGAATCGCAGACTGCGCTGTACGAAACAGAATATTGAAGGAGAACGATCATGGAAATTCTTAAAGCTGGTATTCTGATGCTTGTGCTCGGAGCAGTGATCGGCGTGTTCCTCGGCTTTGCCGGCATCCATCTCTATGTGGAACCTGACACACGTGTCGAAGACGTTCTGGGAATGCTGCCGGGATACAACTGCGGCGGCTGCGGAAACCCTGGCTGCGCAGGCATGGCTGAAAAGCTTGTCGAAGGTTCAAGCAAGATTGAACAGTGCCGCCCGTGCAAGGCTGACATGAAAGAAAAAATCAAGGAATATCTCGCGGCTCACGCGAAAGCATAAACCGACAATACCCGGATCCATATACCGATCCGGGTATTTTTCATCTGAATTTCACAGAATTCAAACAGAATGATCACCTTTTTCGTCTATATCTAAAGTATAGAAAGCAGGTGAAAGCTATGAAGCTATGTGAACTGGAAGCATATCAGGGCAGGCATACGCTGGTGTATGCCAGTAACAATCTGATCTGTACCGGCGTTCTGACAACGCACATCCATGACAGGAAAGACATGGTGAGGCTGACTGAAAAGACGGGTGACAGAATCATACCGCTGTCATCTGTCAATTACGTGATCGAAGCACCGGAACATCTTGTCATACACTGAACAAAGCTGAGAAATCAGCTTTTTTTATTGGAGGAGTCTATGAATAAAACTGCATTGAAAGCTGCCGGCTGCGTCTTTGCGGCCATGGCAATCCTGTTTCTGAATTATGTACTGTTTCATATCTATGTGAATGAAAAGCTTGATCTGAAGACGACGTATGTCGCTGCCCGGGACATTCCGCCACGCTCCCGCATCAAAGAGGAAGATTTGGTGGAAGTCAGGATGCCCGCCGCGTATCTGCTGGATGGCACATACAGCCGGAAGAATGAGATCATCGGCAGATATACCGAGATCCAGGGAATGATCCCGGCTGGATCACTGTTCTACAGACGCATGCTGTTTGATGCGGAGGAACTGCCGGATACGGCATCGCAGCTGCGCAGCGGGCAGACTGCCTACGCGATGCTGACAGACAGATCCATGCTCGGCAGTATCATCCCCGGACAGAGAGCGGATATCCACGTTTCCCTGAAAGAAAGAACAGGGCAGGTGATCACCGGCTGTCTGATCAAAGGCGCAAGAGTCATCTCCATCACAGATCACAAGGGACTCTCCCTGGATGATCCTGACAGCACAGGTGTTCCCTACATGTGCGAAATCGCAGTCAGCACCGCGGATATCAGGATGCTGAGTGTTGCTGAGGCGGCAGGGGATATCCGTCTGTTTGCGACAGATGATTCCTATGACACTGCACTGGAAGCACAGCTTCAGACCGATACACCGCTGACAGACGCACTGGAAAAACTGCAGGGAACAGTGACGGAAGAACCGGTAAAGGAAGAAGTTCCTGAATCCACTCCGGAACCGGAAGAAACCGCTGAACCGGAGGAAACACAGACATAAAAGTGTATTTTCTGCTTCAGGCGTATATAATGGACATGTTTTCAGAAAACAAAAAATGAGAAGCGTTCAGCTTCTCATCTCTTATGGGGCGACTAGTGGGACTCGAACCCACGAGTGCTGGAGCCACAATCCAGTGTGTTAACCAACTTCACCATAGCCGCCACATGTGCTTTAAGATAATAGCACATTCAGTTTTTGAAAACAACAGCGAAATGCAAGAGGAAGAAAAAAATGATGATCTTTGCGGCCGGAAGAAACCGGCAGGTATATATTACAAAGAAACGCATGAAGAATATTGTCATGCGCATGAATGAAGACGGCTCACTCAGGATCTCCTGCCCGTTCCGTACAACACAGGCGGAAATCGCATCGTTTATCCTGCAGAAACAGGACTGGATCGAAAAGACAGAGAAGAGCGTCACAAAGAAACAGGAGAAGACAGCCTGCGGCACAGACCGGAAAACCTGCATGTGGCTCGGCCGGGAATATCAGGTACGGATTGAGCAGGCTGGAAAGAGCTGGCTTTCCTTTGAAGGGGATACGGCGGTGTTTCATCTGAAGACGATCAGCGATGAAGAAATCACAAGAGTGTTCTACCGGGCTGCCGGAAAGCAGCTGGCAGCGTTTCTGAATGAACTGCGGGAAGAATGGGACAGGAAAACCTGCGACGTGAATTATCTGCGTCATCCGGTGATCAAGCTGAAATACATGACGAGCAGGTGGGGTTCATGCACACCGCTGAAAAACAGCATCAGCATCTCTCTGCGTCTGATTCACTTTCCGCCGGTATGTCTGGAATATGTGCTGCTTCATGAATATGCGCATCTTCTGGTTCCGAATCATTCGAAAGCATTTTATGATATTGTAAGAAAATATATGCCGGAATGGAAAACATATTCCGACATGCTGAAATAGGAGGCTGAGGGATGGAAGAAATATCTGTATGGGACATCGGCAAGGACATATTCACTGACGGCGCTCTGCTGTTTGTCCTGCACGCCGTGCTGGCACTGCTGCTGGCGTATCTTGCGGTGCGGATGATGCGCCGTCTGATCGACAAGGCGATTGCCCGCAACGACAAGCGTTCAATGACACCGTTTACCTATCTGTTTAAAATCATCAGCACGGTGATCTACGGCTTTGCCGTCTTCAGTATCCTGGACGCGATCAGGCCGTTATCAGGCCTTGGAACCGCGATCCTCAGCGCCGGCAGTGTTGCGACCGTGATCATCGGTCTTGCGGCGCAGAATGCCTTCGGAAACCTGATCTCCGGTTTCTTCCTCGCTGTCAATCAGCCGTTCCACATCGGTGACTCGATCTCACTGCCGGAAAAGAACATCGCAGGATCCGTCGTGGAAATCACCCTGCGTCATACCGTGCTCTCCACCTATGAAAATGCCCGCGTCATTATTCCCAACAGCGTCCTTGATACAGCTGTCATTGAAGACAGGGCATTCGGACAGGAATCCTTCACCAGAAGAATCAGCTTATCGGTGGCATATGATACCGATCTTGAACTGATGAAGAAGGTGATCTTTGATGTCGTTCTGAACACCGAAGGGTATATTGACTACCGCAGCGAGGAACAGAAGAAAAACGGAGAGGATCCATTCACTGTCAGAACGGATGACTTCCTGGACAGCGGCATCCTGATCTCATTCCCGATCGTATGCAGAACCTTCGGAGATTCCTTCCGTATCGCATCGGACATCCGTGAAGGCATCCTCAGGAAATTCAGAAACAACAATATTGAAATCCCGTATCCCAAGATCGACATTGTTAATAAATGAAAATAGTTTCAGGAATTTTCCTGAAACTTTCATTTTTTCAAAGGTTTCCTGGTGCCTTCCTATTGAAGAATTGGCAGATTCTTGTACAATGTAATCAGACATAACCAAAGAAGAGATTGGGGTTGATTATAATGGTTTCCGTAAAGCGTGTTTTCGTTTTACATACAAGCAAGAATACACAGAAAGCCGGTAATCTTTTTGGCGGGGATGCATTCACATTTAATTGTGTTTTTTAAGATGGACATTTCATGTGTCCATCTTTTTTCACCCACACAATATCTGATTAACAAACAGGAGGAAACAGTATGGATCAGACAAATAAGGAATTTTTCGACGCCGCAGCAAGCGGAGACTTCGCGAAAGTCTGCGCACAGGTCGCCAAGGGCGCTGACGTCAACGTCGCAAGCGGTGACGGACGTACAGCACTGATGAGAAGCGCAAAACGCGGCTACGAAGACATCGTCCGCTATCTGCTGGACAACGGCGCTGACGCAAGAGCGCGCGACAAGAACAATAAGACAGCTCTGATGGGTGCCGCAAAGAAGGGCCACACAGAGATCTGCAGAATGCTCGTTCATGCAGGAGCTGATGTAAACTCCCATGATAATAAGGGCAGAACAGCTCTGATGAGAGCAGCTCTCCTCGGTGAGGATGAAGTTGTTGAGTACCTGGTTTCAAAGGGAGCGGATGTGAACGCAGTTGACGAGCAGGGCAGAACAGCTCTGATGGAAGCAGTCAACGGCTACAAGACAGACATTATCGATTTCCTGCTCGCCCACGGCGCAAATATCAACGCTGCGGACCTGAAGGGATGCACAGCTCTGATGAGAGCTGCATATATCGGCTACCCGTCTCTTGTCAAACAGCTGCTGGATGCCGGCGCAGACAAGGACATCAAGGACAATGAAGCAAACATGGCAATCCACTATGTCCGCAAAGAATGCCTTGCGGATCTGAAGGATATCTTAAAGTGAGGGAACGGATATGAGAGATTATTTGGCAAATGAAGTCAGAAATGTCGTAGTGCTTGGACATTCCGGCGCAGGCAAAAGCTCAGTCATCGAAGCCTGCATGTATTTCAACAAACAGATTGACAAGTTCGGACCTGCTTCCGACGGAACAACATATCTGAACTTTGATCCGGAAGAAGGCAAGAGAGGCCTCTCCGTCTATACACACCTGGCACCGGTTGAGTGGAAGAACAAGAAGATCAACTTCATCGATACACCGGGCTACATGGATTACGAAGGTGAAGAAGTTACCGGTCTGACAATCGGTGACAATGCCCTGATCGTTGTCAACGGCAAAGAAGGAATCGAAGCCGGAACAGAGCGTGCCTGGAAGGAAGCTGCCAGCAAGAGAAAGCTGCCTACAATCTTCTTCATCAACAAGATGGATGATGAACACGCACACTTCGAACAGGTTGTTGCCGATCTGAGAGACAAGTTCGGAAAGAGCGTATTCCCGTTCGAAATGCCGATCATTGAAAACGGCAAGCCGGTAGGTTCTGTCAACATCCTCCGTAAGAAGGCATGGTATTACAATGACCGCACAAACGCGAAGGAAGTTCCGGCTGAACTCGCTGACCAGGTTGAAGAATACTACGCTGAGATCGGTGAAGCCATTGCCATGGCTGATGATGAACTGATGGAGAAGTTCTTCGAGGGTGAAGCATTTGATGAACATGAACTCGCGAAGGGACTCAGAATCGGTGTCAGAAGCGGCGACATCCGTCCGATCTTCTGCGGCAGCGCTGCACAGCAGACAGGTATTGAGAGACTGATGGATCTCATTACTGAATACTTCCCGTCCTATGCGGAAAAGGGCCGTGTCAAGGCACTGAACGCCAAGGATGAGACAATCGACATGGAAACAAACGAAAACGAGGCAATGTCCGCATTCATCTTCAAGACAGTCGTTGACCCGTTCGTCGGAAAGATTTCCTACCTGAAGGTCATGAGCGGCGTGCTCAACAGTGATTCCCAGGTTTACAACGCAAACAAGGATGCCAACGAAAAGATCAGCCAGATCTATGTCCTCAGCGGCAAGTTCCAGATCGGTGTCGGCAAACTGTTCACAGGTGACGTAGGCGCTGTTGTCAAGCTCCAGAACACAGATACAAACGATACTCTCTGCACAAAGAACAGAGTTGTCCGCTACCCGGCAATCGATTATCCTGAACCGATGCTCGGATATGCAATCCGTCCGAAGACAAAGGCTGACGAAGACAAGCTGTCTGTCGGTATCCGCAACATGATGCAGGAAGACGGAACGATCCGCCTCGAAAACAACGCGGAAACACACGAGCAGGTTCTCTATGGTCTCGGTGACCAGCAGATCGACCTGATCCTCTCCAAGCTCAAGAGCAAGTACAAGGTTGAAGTTGAAACATCGACTCCGACTGTCCAGTACAGAGAGACGATTCGCGGCAAGGCAGAAGCACAGGGCAAATACAAGAAACAGAACGGCGGCGCCGGCCAGTATGGTGACGTCTGGGTCAGATTCGAACCGTGCGACAGCGAAGAGATGGAATTCGCCGAGGAAGTATTCGGCGGTGCCGTACCGAAGCAGTACTTCCCGCCTGTTGAACAGGGTCTGAGAGACTGCATGGAGAAGGGACCTCTGGCAGGATTCAAAGTTGTCGGTGTCAAGGCGACACTGTACGATGGATCCTATCACCCGGTAGACTCCAAGGAAGTAGCCTTCAAGGAAGCCGCAAGACTCGCATACAATGCCGCAATGCCGAACGCAAAGCCGGCACTGCTTGAGCCGATCGGAAAAGTCACAGTCAACGCACCGGAAGAATACACCGGCACACTGATGGGTGACATCACAAAGAGACGCGGCATGATCATGGATATGGGCATGAACGATGAAGGCGAGCAGGTCATCAAGGCAGAAGTGCCGATGGCTGAAATGCAGACATATGCGAACGAACTGCGTGCCATGACACAGGGCAGAGGCAGATACGTACTTGCGTTTGACAGATACGAACCGGCACCGAAAGATGTCGCGGACAAAGTCATCGCAGCCGCAAAAGCAAAAGCAGAATAATCAATACATCCCGGAGAAGACACCTGTTCACGCAGGTGTTTTCTTCCGGCTTGTTGTAATTCCCTTTCCGCTGTAATAAAATGAATAAGCACTTGAAAACGCCCGTGTGATGGAACTGGTAGACGTAGGAGACTCAAAATCTCCCGGCAGCGATGCCGTGTCGGTTCGAGCCCGACCATGGGCACCA
>ONSK01000205.1 GCA_900320455.1 uncultured Erysipelotrichaceae bacterium
TGCACCAGACAGGACTTGAACCTGCACGGATCTCTCCATACGCCCCTCAAGCGTACGTGTCTGCCTATTCCACCACTGGTGCGTGCTTAAGTATTATAACACCTCTTTTGGATTCGTCAATCAAATGGTTGTATTTTCTTTCATGAAAATATATAATAGGCGCGTTTGAAGCAGAATAGAGGGTGAAAAGCGATGGATTATCAGAAGATTATTAACATAGCCGTGATCGCACATGTAGACGCAGGAAAGTCAACACTGGTTGATGCCTTCCTGAAACAGAGCCATGTATTCAAGGACAATGAGAAAGTCGTTGACTGCATTATGGACTCCAACGATCTGGAAAGAGAGCGCGGCATTACAATCTATTCCAAAAACTGCTCCGTCACATACAAGGACTACAAGATCAACATCGTCGATACACCAGGCCACGCGGATTTCTCTTCCGAGGTTGAGCGTATTATCCGTACGGTTGATACTGTCATTCTTCTGGTAGACTCTGCGGAAGGACCGATGCCGCAGACACGCTTCGTTCTTCAGAAGTCACTGGAGATCGGACTCAGACCGATCCTCATTATTAATAAGATGGACAAGCAGGATGCCAGAGCGAATGAAGTCATTGATGAAGTATATGACCTGTTCCTGGAACTCAATGCCACAGATGACCAGCTGGACTTCCCGATTCTTTACGGTATTGCCCGTGAAGGCATCGTCCGCTATGAACAGGATGACACAAACACGGATATCATTCCGCTGTTTGAAACAATCATCCGTCATACGCAGTCCTATCCGAATCTGATGGATGAACCCGTGCAGATGCAGATCAGTGCCCTGGCCTACGATGACTATATCGGCAGACTCGGCATCGGCCGTATCTACAAGGGAACTCTGAAGGAAGCGTCCCAGTACCAGGTGTGCAACGCTGACGGCAGCACGCATACAGGAAAGACAAACCAGGTATTTGTATACAAAGGACTCAGCCGTGTATCCGTACCTGAGATTCAGTGCGGTGAAATCTGCATGATCTCCGGTATTCCCGATATCAACATCGGCGATACGCTGTGCCCGGTGGGCGTCAATGATCCGATGCCCATGATCAGCATCGAAGAACCGACACTGTCCATGAACTTCATGGTCAACGATTCTCCGTTTGCCGGTCAGACAGGCAAATACGTCACTTCCAGAAACATCCGTGAAAGACTGGAGAAGGAACTGGAAGTCAACGTCGGTCTGAAGGTGGAAGAGACTGACTCCACTGACACATTCAAGGTCAGCGGCAGAGGTGAACTCCATCTGACGATCCTTCTCGAACAGATGCGCAGAGAAGGCTATGAGATTGCCGTATCCAGACCGGAAGTCATCCTGAAGAAGATCGACGGCGTGACATGCGAACCGGTTGAGGAAGTTGTCATCGACGTACCGAACGAATACAGCGGAGCTGTCATCAGCGCGCTGAATGTGCGCAAGGGTCTGCTCAATGACATGGAAGATGTCGGAACATATACACGTATCACATATATGTGCCCGACAAGAGGCCTGATCGGCTTCCGTTCCGATTTCATCAATATGACACACGGCGAAGGCACAATGGTCCAGAGACTCGCGGACTATGAACCGTGGAAGGGCGATATCCCGCAGAGAGAAAATGGTGCTCTGATCTCCACTGAAACAGGCGGAGCGATGACATATTCCCTCTGGAATATCCAGGAACGCGGTCAGCTGTTCATCGGTGCCCAGACACCTGTCTATGAAGGCATGATCATCGGTGTATCCGCGAAGAACATGGATATGGGCGTCAACCCGATCAAGAACAAGAAGATGACAGCGGTTCGTTCCACCGGCAACGATGAAGCGATGAAGCTTGTACCGCCGCGCATTCTGACACTGGAAAGCGCAATCGAATTCATCAACGATGATGAGCTCGTTGAAATCACACCGACGGATATCCGCGTCAGAAAGAAGTATCTGACTGCCCTCGACAGAAGAAGGCACGCAAGAGAACTCGGAAAACTGGAATCCGAAGAAGAGTAAGAAAGAGAAACATGGATGTATTCCCGATGGGAGAATCCATGTTTTTTTGTCAGATACCGTTTGTGTAATGAATTCTGGAAACATGGCAGGATTCATCAGGGAGCGAAGCATCATTCAGAACTTTGAGTCAATGACAGAGATGAATTAACATGGAGGAACGGCAGATATGCTGTTCCTCTTTCTTTCGGAAACGTTTATAATTGTAAGACAGAGACAGGAAAGGTTATCATACTATGACAAGATGCGCACTGTTCATGGCGGACGGCTTTGAAACGTGTGAAGCGCTGATCACGCTTGACATGCTGAGAAGAGGCGGTGTGGACACAGACATGATTTCAATGAACGAAACCCTGGAGGTGACATCCTCCCACAATGTTCACGTAAAGGCGGAAAAGCTGTATAATGGGATTTCCGCGAAGGACTACGACGTGCTGATTCTTCCCGGCGGGAAGAAGGGAACGGCGAATCTCGAAGCCTGTGAACCGCTGAAAGAAGATGTCAGAAAACATCTTGAAAGCGGCAGGCTGACATGCGCGATCTGCGCAGCGCCATCCATCCTGGGACATATGGGCCTGCTGGAAGGCAGAAACTACACCTGTTTCCCGGACTTTGACGGAGAGTACGGCGGCAGCTATCAGATGGAGCTGGCTGTCACGGATGGAAATCTGATCACCGGCAGAGGCATGGGCGCAACCATTGAATTCGCCAGACAGATCCTGATGGCGGTGGCCGATGAAGAAACACTGAAGAAGGTAGAAAGGGGAATGCAGTACGAACACGCATTCCGCGAACAATAAATCATTTATGAGGAGAAAATGATATGACAGTATTTACAAATGATGCCAGGCAGTTCAAGTTTGATGTATTAACCGAAATCGCCAGACAGGCATACGCAGGAGATCTCAAGGAAGAGAATGTTCAGGGATGGGCAAGAAACCTTGTTTCCCTGAACGGTCCGAGATACCGCTGCTGCGTATACAAGGAGAGAGAAATTCTCCGCCAGCGTGTCCGTCTTTCCATGGGAAAGATGGCCAATGATGCCGCAGAGTACAAGCCGGAACAGATCGTTCAGGTCATTGACGCCGCCTGCGACGGATGTACGATCCGCAAGATCGCCGTTACCGACAACTGCCGTAAGTGCATGACCAAGGCGTGCCAGGCAGCCTGCCATTTCGGTGCCATGACAATGGGAACCAACCGTGCCCAGATCGACTACGAGAAGTGTAAGGAATGCGGCGCCTGCGCAAGAGCGTGCCCGTACAACGCCATCGTCGTAACAGAACGTCCGTGCTATGCGCACTGCCCTGTCCAGGCAATTTCCTGGGATGAAAACGGCATTGCGAGAATTGATGAGACAAAGTGCATCAACTGCGGCCAGTGCGAGCTGTCCTGCCCGTTCGGCGCTGTTGAGGACGTCTCCTGGATCGTTCCTGTCATCGAGATGCTGAAGAGCGGCTATCCCTGCTACGCGGTCGTTGCGCCGTCCATCCAGGGACAGTTTGAAAACGCAAGCCTCGGCCAGATCAAGAAGGCCATCGAGGCGCTCGGCTTCAAGAAGTGTCTGGAAGTCGCAGCCGGTGCTGACGCTGTCGCGTATGAAGAAGCACAGGAACTCAAGAAGCACATGGAAGCCGGCAAGCCGATGACAACATCCTGCTGCACAGCTTTCGTCAACATGCTGGAAATGCACTTCCCTGAGCAGTATGCGGAAAACAAGTCCACACTGGTTACACCGATGATGGCAATCGCAAGAAAGCTCAAGAAGCAGTATCCGCACCATGGTGTCGTATTCATCGGACCGTGTGTCGCGAAGAAGCAGGAAGCCATGATGAAGGGTTCCAAGGTAGACTACGTTCTGACATTTGAAGAAGTCTACGCGATGATGATCGCCAACGATATCTCACCTGTCAACATGGAAGAGACAGGCGATGACCGTCCTTCCAACTACGGCAGAAACTTCGCTGCCAGCGGCGGTGTTGCGGCTGCCGTCAATGAAGTCCTCCGTGAAGAAGGCCACGCACCGGTCAACGCGATCATGGCAAACGGCGGCTTCGAATGCAAGCAACAGCTGACACTGATCAAAAACGGCAAATTCACAGCCAACATCCTCGAAGGCATGGTATGTCCGGGCGGATGTATCGGCGGACCGGCTGTCATCGCCTCACCGGCTACAGTCAAGGGCCGTATGGTACGTGAAAACATGAAGAACAAGGAGAGAACCGTTCTCGACGCGATTGCCGAAGACAGCTACAGCGAAGTGGATCTGGAAGTCCGCAAGGTCTGATCATAACAGGAGAA
>ONSK01000075.1 GCA_900320455.1 uncultured Erysipelotrichaceae bacterium
ACAAGGATTTGAGCAGTTTGCGGCTGCTTGAATATAAAAAAAGAGTAGGTCGAGAATCGGAAAAAACGACGATTTTTGACACTACCGTCAGAAATAGGAGATGATTCATATGAAGATTGGCATCACAGGTACGATTGCCTCCGGAAAAACAACGGTATCCATCCTTTTCAAGAGAAGGGGAATGCCGGTTTTCAACTGTGACAATTATTCCCGGATGGCACTGCATGCAGGCAATCCCTGCTTCCAGGCACTGATTGAGAAATTCGGTGATTCCCTGATCGGCAGTGATGGTGATATTGACAGGACAAAACTTGCTGAGCTGATCTTTCATAATGAAGAAAACAGAAAGGCAGTCAATGCCATCATTCATCCATGGGTAAGGGAAGGAATGCTGAAATTCTTTGATTCACATGAAAATGACAAACTGGTGTTTGCAGAAGTTCCGCTGCTGTTTGAGGCTGGATGGCTTGATGATTTTGACAGAATCTGCGTTGTGACATGCAAAAAGGAAACAGCCGTCAGACGCATGATGGAAGACAGGGATTATACTGAAGAAGAGGCTCTTGCAAGATACGATTCACAGATCGATCCGGTAGAGCAAATCAGGATGGCAGATGATGTGATCTGGAATGACGGAAGTCTTACCGAACTGGATCATGAAATCAATCTGTATACGGCAAAGCTCAGGAAGGAGGCACGGAATGGATCTGAAACCGAAAGACACATACCGGAGTGAATGCTCCTTTTCGCTGTCTGATTCGATGATACGCTCACTGGTGATCCTGTATCAGCCGCTGATCGGACCGGAAGCGCTGCTTCTGTATCTGACGCTTCATGCCGAATCACAGCGCCATATCCAGGAGACACACGTCAGACTTCTGACACTCATGAATATGAGCACGGATATCATGGAACGTGCCTTTTCACGCCTTGAGGAATACATGCTCGTCAGAGTATTCATCAAGGAAGGAGAAAGCAGAAACAGCTATATCTATCTGCTGAACGCTCCTTTGAATCCATCGGATTTCGCTTCTTCAGCGGTCTATATGAACCGTTACGGAAAGGCAGTCGGTGTCAGACAGGCAGAATCCTCTTTATCGATGCTCAATGCCGGATCAGTCTCCACACAGGGATACCGCGATATCACAAAGGCAGTCAGACTGACTGCGGAAGAAAGAGAAACAGATTATACTGTGGAATATACAAGGCTGAAGCCGCGCAATAACTTCCTGCCGGACGATGCGACAATTTCCTTTGATTATGAAAGATTCATCGCTTCAACGAGCACACTTGTCTTTCCGGTAGAGCTCAGAACCAGAGAGAATCTGTATCTGATCGGAAAACTTGCGACAGTATACGGACTGAGCGCTGACAGAATGCGCATTCTTGTAAAAGAGTGCGTCAATGTCGCTTCGATGGAATTCGATGGCGAAAGGCTTCGCGCGAGAGCGGAAAGAGAACAGCCGGATGTCAAGAAGACAGGGGATATCTACAGTCTTTCACCGGTATCCTTCCTGCAGTCAAAGCAGAACGGCGCGATGGTATCCACTGCCGACAAGCGCATTCTTGAACATCTGGCGCTGGATATGCACTTCTCCAATGAAGTGATCAACGTCATGATCGAATATATTCTTTCCGTCAGTTCCAACCGCCTGCACGCGAACTTCGTTGATATGGTTGCCGGCGAATGGGCAAGAGACGGCATCAGCACCAAGGAACAGGCACTGCGGGAAACAAAGAAGAAGGCGGTATCCGGCGGCACAAACAGAGGACGTGTTGTTCCGATGCCGAAGATGTTTACAGAAGAAAAAGAAACAGAGACCAGGGAAGATCCCGAGAAAAGCCGTGATATGATTGATGAGATCAGAGCAATGCAGGAGAAGATAAAGGAATAATATGCAGAAAGCAGAATTCAATGTGAAAATCACTGAAAAACAGAAAGCTGATACCGACAAGCTGATTGCGGCTCTGAAGGACAATGCGGCAGTGAAATACATGCTCAGATCCGGCCAGATTCCTCTCAGCTGCATTGAGCGCTCGCCATGGAAAGTGCGTGACTGGCTTGTGGCCTTCAAGCCCTGCCAGGGCTGCAAGGGTCTATCTTCCTGCGGTCAGAAGCGGACAGGATATTATGACAACCTGGTCTATGACGGGATGCTGCATACGGAAATCAAGGCATGCAAATACATGCGCAATGAACTGCGTCAGACAGCCCATATGGAAAACTATCTTGTTTCTGATCTCGGCAGTGAGATGGAAAAGATTTCTTTCAGAAACATCGATCCTGAGCGTGAGACGGATGCCTACCGGAGCGTGCTGCTTTCCGCGACGAATCACTGCGGCACATCACGCGGACTGTTCCTGTATGGAACGATGGGGACAGGCAAGACGTATCTTGCGGCCTGCGCTGCCAACGAAAGAGCGAGAAGCGGCGAGAAGGTGGCATTCATTCATTATCCGTCGTTCTGTCAGCGGATGGCATCGCGGGTCAATGAAGGCGAATACCGCACGGAGCTGAAAAGATTGATGTATGCGGATTTCCTGGTCATCGATGATATCGGAGCGGAGAACTGCACCGAGTGGAACCGCGATCAGATCCTTCTTCCGCTGCTCAACAGCCGCTATGAAAACAAGAAGGCGACATGGTTCACATCCAACCAGGATGAAGTGACTCTGAAAATCCACTTCACTTTCGCAAGCAGGGGAAAGGAAGAAGCGCTGAAGGCGGAAAGAATCATGGAACGCATCAAGGCACTGGCAGAGATGACGGCGCTGACCGGTAAGGACAGAAGGAAACCGCTTTGAGGCGGATTGTGCTAAAATAAAAACAGTAATCGGAGGATTCAA
Organism: uncultured Erysipelotrichaceae bacterium; assembly: GCA_900320455.1. Taxonomy (GTDB): domain Bacteria; phylum Bacillota_I; class Bacilli_A; order Erysipelotrichales; family Erysipelotrichaceae; genus Bulleidia. The sequence continues at coordinate 2,848 of ONSK01000075.1, forward strand.
TCATGGTAAGAAAAATTGGTGTTCTGACTTCTGGCGGCGATGCGCCGGGCATGAATGCGGCGATCAGATCCGTCACCAGAATCGCGTTGAATAACGGCGTTGAGGTCGTAGGTGTCCACAACGGCTACAGAGGACTTCTGGAAGAGAATTTTGAACCGATGTCACGCTATACCGTATCGGATATTCTTGACAGAGGCGGCACAAAGCTCGGATCCGCAAGACTTCCGGAATTCAAAGAGGATGAAGTGCAGGATCAGTGTATCAAGAATCTGAAAAGAGCCGGAATTGACGCGCTTGTTGTCATCGGCGGCGACGGTTCCTACCGCGGTGCACTGGCACTGACAAAGAAGGGAATCAACTGCATCGGTCTGCCCGGCACAATTGACAACGATATTCCGGGAACCGACTTTACGATTGGCTTTGATACAGCATTGAAGACATGCGTGGAGAACGTGGATAAGCTCAGAGACACATCCTCATCCCATCACAGATGCTCGATCGTGGAAGTCATGGGCAACCACTGCGGCGACCTTGCGCTGTATACAGCGATCTCCTGCGGTGCGGAAATGGTTATCTCACCGGAAACGGGATACGATGAGCTGGAGGTGCTGGAGCGTCTGAGATACCTCGGCAGCGCTGTGAAGAAGAACCATGCGATCGTCATCATCTCGGAAAAGATCTGCGATGTTGACGCGCTGGCAAAGAAGGTATCCCTGAACACGAACTTCAGCGGCAGAGCTACCGTGCTCGGACATATCCAGAGAGGCGGATCTCCGACACCGACAGACAGAATGCTCGCCAGCAGAATGGGTGAGAAGGCAGTCGATCTTCTGATGGAAGGCATCGGCGGACACTGTGTCGGCATCATCGAAAACCACATCACTTCGATGCCGATCAACGAAGCTCTTGAAAGACCTCGCGCTTCCAGAAAACATCTCTATCGTCTGTTCGACAGACTTGTATAATCGCAAAGAACCGGCATCGTCCGGTTTTTCTTTTTGTATTTGAAAATTTACAAAAAAGGCAGCGCTTACATTGTAAATAGTTTCCAAAACCGGTTTACATTGCAAATGGGAAGTGTTATAAAAGACGGGTTGATGAAAATAAGATAACCCATGAGGTTATTTATATAGGAGGAATCAATGGAAAACATCAATCATATGTTCAAGAAAACAAAGGTCGTATGCACGATCGGTCCGGCTTCTGAAAGCGAGGAAATGCTGAAGAAACTTGCCGAGGCTGGTATGAATATTGCCCGTCTGAACTTCTCTCACGGATCCTATGATGAGCACGGTGAAAGAATCAGAAGGATCCGCCGTGTATCTGATCTGACCGGCTATAACATCGCTGTGGCGCTGGATACAAAAGGTCCGGAAATCCGTCTCGGCAATTTCGTCAATGACGAGGAGATGTATGAGATCGGCGAGACTGTCATCCTGACAAAAGAGGAAATCGAAGGAACACACGATAGATTCCATATCGCGTGCCCTGAGCTCTTCGATGACCTGACAGCCGGCAACTACATTCTGATCAATGACGGAAAGATGAAGCTGACGGTTCTGGAGAACAACGGCGATGAGATGAAGTGCAGCGTTGACGTCGCTGGTCCGATCAGCTCACATAAGGGATGCAACGTTCCTGGTGTCAAGCTGTCCATGCCGTTCCTTTCCCAGAAGGATGCATCTGATATCCGTTTCGGATGTGAGAATGACGTGGACTTCATCTTCGCTTCCTTTGTCAGAAGACCGGCAGATGTCAATCAGATCCGCAAGATCTGCATTGAGATGGGAAAGCCGCGCATCAATATCATTGCCAAGATTGAGAACCAGGAAGGCTATGACAACATCGACAGCATCCTTGAAGCAGCTGACGGCGTCATGGTAGCCCGCGGCGACCTCGGTGTTGAGATCCCGACAATGCTCGTTCCGGTATATCAGAAACACATCATCCGCCAGGCGAACATCGTCGGCAAGCCTGTCATCACTGCGACGCATATGCTTGACTCCATGACACACAACCCGCGCTGCACAAGAGCCGAGGCGGCAGATGTATGCAACGCCGTTCTGGACGGCAGTGACGGCGTCATGCTGAGTGCTGAGACAGCTGCCGGTGATTATCCTGCTGAAGCCTGCGAAACAATGTCACAGATCGCGGAAGAAGCGGAAAAGATCACACCGTACAGAGAACGTCTTGACTGGCTCAGAACAACATCCCACAAGACAGTGCAGGATGCCGTATCACTGGCAATCGCGGATGCGACACTGACACTTGATAACATCGGTGCTGTCGTCGTCTTCACACAGGGAGGCACAACAGCCAGAAGAATTTCCAAGTTCCGTCCGAAAGTACCCATTCTCGCTGTCACATTCACCAAGGATACGCAGAGAAAGCTTGAGAGCTACTGGGGTGTCATTCCGGTATTCTCCGATGTGCAGAACAAACTGACAAACGACGATGATCTCGCTTCTCTGTTTGCGATGGACTACGGTATCAAAAAAGGCGAACTGATTATCATCTCCGCCGGTTATCCGACAGGTGAAGGTTCCGCCAACATGATGAAAATTGTAGAAGTAAAGTAAAAACAAGCTGTATGGCCCGGATTCAGGAACATACAGCTTGTTTCTTATTTGGATGAATCCTTCTGTGCCGCTGCTTTTCTGCGGACAGAAGTCTTAGCCTGAATTTCCGCAATCGCTGCTTTCTGATTGAGAATGACAGGAATGACGATCGGGTTACGGTTTGTCTTCTGGAAGAGGAACGGTTCCAGAGAGGAACGGATGCAGTTCTTCAATTCGCCGAAGGTGGTGCGCTGCGCCATCTTTTTCTTCAGTGCGTCATAGACAAGCAGTTCCGCTTCCTTGAGGAGTGTCTGTGAATCCTTGATGAAGACGAAGCCTCTTGAAACGATGGAGGGACGGCAGAGGATCTTGTTGTATCTGGAGTCGATCGTAACGATGACAGCGACAAGTCCGTTTTCCGCAAGGATCTTTCTGTCCTTGATGACGGATGTGCTGAGACCGCTCGCGTCATTGCCGTCAACATAGATCGCGTCAGTCTGTACACGCTCATTGGCGATGAAGCATGTCTTGTCTCTCAGGACGATGATATCGCCGTTGGAACAGATCAGGCAGTGATCTTCGGCAATGCCGGTTTCCTGGGCGGTGGCGGAATGCTGGA
>ONSK01000056.1 GCA_900320455.1 uncultured Erysipelotrichaceae bacterium
CAGCAATCTCGACAGTCTCAATGAAGGAATCATATTGAAATCACTGCGTGAGGAAGCTGCCGGAAAGACCGTTGTTCTCATTTCCCACCGTCCTTCCTCGATCCGTATCGCGGATGATACATTCACCGTTGAAAACGGAAGATTATCGTAACAGAAAAGGAGGATCACTCCTCCCTCAGCCGGTAGGTTCCCCTGCCGGTTTTCTTTATGATGCCTTTGTCGCATTGCTGTTTCAGGATGCGCTGAAGCTGTCTGCGGCTCATGCGGAGAGCGACTGCGGCCTTCTCCGTTCCTTTCAGAATACCGTTCGGGCATACATTTTCCATGTAGGCCAGCACCCGTTCACTGCCGCTCTGGTTCTCCAGCATCTCTCTCTGCGAACGCTGCAGTTTCCTGCCGAGATTCTGAATGATATAGCTGAGAAACTTCGGATCATTCCGCAGCTTTTCCTCCGCGTTTCTGAGAGGAATACTGACAAAATAAGAAGTTCTTACGATCTCAATCAGATACGGAGAGTATTCCCCGGTGGCGAACTCCAGGTCTCCCAGGCAGTTGAATCCCCTGCTTTCCGGATAGCGGTAGATCTTTCCCGCGTCATCGATATTCATGATCTGATAGGCGCCGTCTGTCACAAATGTGAAATATTCTTTCGGGTCAAGTTCATTATTCAGAAACTCCCCTTTTTCCATCCGGTACAGCTGAAACGGCAGATCAGGGATGCTGAAAAGCTCACGTATGCCGTGCTTTGCCAGGTGTTTTTCAAGAAGTTGAGGATCTTTGATCTGTTTCATATCTTTATTGTGACATATGTCACAATTCTTTGAAATACGAAAGCATACAATGAAGCTGAATTTAAAGGGGATTTTTTATATGAGTGAGAAAAAAGCAAGGGGATCTGTTGACCTTCTGAATGGTCCGATTCTCAAGGGTCTGATCCTGTTTATGATTCCGATCGTGATTTCCAGCGCCTTCCAGCAGCTTTACAACGCGGTGGATACCGCCATCGTCGGCAATGTGCTGGGAGAGAATTCACTGGCTGCGATTGGTGCCTGCGCATCGGTATTCGAAATGATGGTCGGCTTCTGCACAAGCCTTGGAAACGGCTTCGCGATGGTCGCCGCCAGATCATTCGGTTCCGGTGATGAGGACAAGATGAAGCGTTCCGTTGCCGGATCAATTGTCATCGGTCTGATTACATGCGCTGTTCTGACGATTCTGTCAATGCTGTTCCTGCGTCCGCTGCTGCAGCTGATCAATACGCCGGCATCGATTCTGGATGAATCATATGCCTATATCAGAGTCATCGGCATGTGGCTGATCGTTATGTTCATCTACAACATGTGCTCGGGTATGCTGAGATCCATCGGCAACTCTCTGATGCCGCTGGTCTTCCTGATCATCTCTTCCATTCTGAATATCTTCCTTGATCTGCTTCTGATCAAGACATTCAATATGGGTGTTGTCGGCGCGGCAGTTGCGACTGTCATTGCCCAGGGCGTATCGGCAGTTCTCTGCATCATCTACATTCTCCGTGAGACAAAGGTGCTGATTCCTTCCCGTAAACATTTCAACGTCGGTGCGGATCTCTACAAGGATCTGGCTGGCCAGGGATATTCCATGGCATTCATGGGATCCATCGTTTCCATCGGATCCATCACCCTGCAGTCAGGCATCAACTCTCTCGGTGAGATGATCATTGCCGGACACGTTGCCGCAAGAAAGATCTACATGCTGTTCAATCTGCCGTTCATCTCCATGGGTCTGGCAGTTTCCACATTCATTTCCCAGAACAAGGGTGCCAACAAGGGCAAGCGTATTCTCAAGGCAATGAAGCTCGCGTATATCTATGACTTCATCGGCGCGGCAGCCGTGACAGCGATCCTGCTTCTGTTCGGCAGAGAGTTCATTCATCTGATCACTGGTTCCACAAATGACGTCATCCTCTCCAACGGTTCCCGCTATCTGTATCTGGTCGGTCCGTTCTATGCCGTCCTCGGTGTGCTGATGCAGACAAGATTCGCACTGCAGGGTCTTGGATCCAAGCTGATTCCGCTGATCTCCTCTGTCATTGAGCTGGTCGGCAAGATCATCTTCACGATCCTTCTGATTCCAAAGTTCGGATACAACGCGGTCATCTTCTGCGAGCCGGTCATCTGGTGCTTCATGACAGCCCAGCTGCTCTACGCGTTCAACACCAACAAATACATCAGAGAAGTCCGGGCAGAAGCCTGAATGATACCTTCAGAAAAGCACGCGGCCGATATGACCGTGTGCTTTTCATTTCAGATAAGTGATGTACATCAGGAAGCTGCTGACAGAGACAAGCAGATAGAGTGTTCCGAAGATACGGGGAATCCGTTTCTCACTGTCAGTAAACGATACATATTTTCTGCTGTTGAGCTTGTCGCTCATCACCTTCCATTCCGAATCATACAGAATCAGAGGAAGTTCTTTTTCAATCAGGTTGATGACTTTCATCTTCGAGGCGTTCAGGATGCCGTAGGCTTCCAGGATCTTCAGCCATGAGATGTCCAGAATAATGCCGGCAATGGAAACCGCAAACAGGATGATCAGTTTGCCGGGCATTTCCGTAAAGCCTGCCACAGCGCCGAGAAACGCCACCAGAGCGGCGTTGACAGAGATGTAGAAGCTGTTGACGCTCTGTCTTCTCTCAACGAGTTTCTCGGAAGTCTGCTGGTACATCTGATACTGCTGAAACAGTTCTTTTCTCGTCTCTTCCGGTTCTTTCTGAAGCTTCTCCTGAAGCTTGGCGGTGTAGATATTATAAGTGCCGGTATCGAAGCGGTCGATCCTTTCCTTGATCTTGTCAATGGTGTCGTACTTTTCACATAACGTTCTGTAGGAAGAGGAGAACTTGTCCTGGCGTGTCAGCCATTTGAGATCTTCCGCTTTTGGATCGATCTTGTACAGCATCAGACATTTGTTGTATTTGATGGCAGTATCGATTTCCCACTTGACGGTATCCGTCTTTTCAAAGGTTTTCTTTCCCTGGATGACAAGAACGATATGTGCTTTTTTGATCAGCTTTCTGGCCGCCTTCTTCCAGTCGCCCTTCACATTCGGCATAACCAGAACATTCGCATGCACTTCTTCGTTGGAAATCCTGTTTCCGTTTTTGTCACGGTCTTCCAGAACATCCGCGATTTCTTTCGCAACCGCATTGTCATCAGAAGCTCTTGATATGAATACATTCAGCATGATTTCCGTCCCCTTATGCCGCAGCAGCAGCTGCAGCTGCCTGTTCTGACTGGATCTCCAGCAGCACGCTGATGATCACGGCAGTTGTCAGTTCCACGGACTCGCTGAGATAGTAGGCAGAAAGAATCATTGCGTCATGCATATAGCGTGTTCTCTTTGAAAAGCCGAAGAATCCGTAGCCGTCCTTGACCGCAAGGAAATCATCGACCGCGCAGAAATCCGCAACAAGCGTATCAAGAGGAATGCCGAGGTTCGGAAGAATTGCCAGAGAAACCTGTTCATAGCCCTTCGGAATCTGAATGCCGCTGAGTTCCAGCGCTTCCAGGAACAGCTTCAGATTGTCGCATTTGGTCCGTCTGTCGCCAGCGCACAATGTCAGCGCATGGGATACAGACTGCACGGCATTGTGGTGGAACGTCATACCTTTGGAACATCTGTCAAAGCAGTATTCCATTTCTTCAAGCAGTTCATCATTACTCCTTGTGCTGTCAAGCGCGAGCAGTCCGGAGAAAGCGACGTCCTCCTGGCCTGTCAGCCACAGATGGCTGTCATGCATCATGTCGTAGATCTGCTTGGCCCGCAGGCTGAAATCAGCGAAGGCATCCGGACGTACCAGGCGTGCCATTGTCAGAGCAAGGAACGGCAGGAAAGAGGATGATGCGAAATAATCCTTCAGGAAATCATATGCCGCAAGGGCAAGCTTCATTCTCCTGCCGGGATCATCATCCGTTGCCAGCATCGTAATGAACACTTCTTCGCCATTCCCTCTGAAATAGGAAATGAAAGAAGTATTCTCCCGGAGAATGGATTTGCACAGAGCAATCATCTCTTCATTGGGTTCCTGATGCTTGATCAGATAAATATATGAGCATACCGGATAGAGCTGCCGGTAGCTGCCGAATATCCTCTCGGCGCGGATTACATCGCGGTAATACAGAAAATCTTCGCAGATTTCTCTCAGTGTCTGTTCCATAGTTTCACCTCGCAGCAAGCACTCTTATTCTATCATTCCTCTTTCTTTAGTGCCACAGCCGTCAATAGATCGCCTGTGCGTGCTGTAATGCCGCCGCGGTGATACATGACAATGCCATCATAATCCGATCTGTATTCATGCACCGGATTGCCGAAGAGATCATAGACGATGCCAAGAAGATCCCCTTTTCTCACTTCATCTTCGGCATGGGTGCAGCACTGCCAGATGCCCTGTTCTTCGAATTCCATGTAGATGACCTTCTCAAAGAGATGCTGCGGCATGGTTTTATATTCATATGCGATGACATTCAATGCGGAAAGCGCGCGGCGCAGATCTTCTTCATATTCCCTGATCCATGTTTCTTCGCAGATTCCGCTGTATCCCCGCTCCAGTAACAGACCCGGTATATGCATGACGTTTGCGGCATAGGAGAACATTCCGACTCTTGATTCGGAGGGCAGAAGATACGGCAGCGTGAGGGATGCGGCAATGTTCAGTGATTCCTCCTTTACACTCTTCTGTACAGGATAGAACAGGCATGGTGTCAGCGGTTCGCCGAGGCCGCCGCTGTGCAGATCAATGATGAAATCCGCATGCGGAAGCACTTCCTTTGTCATGAATGCGGCGATGCGCTGTGATACTGTTCCGTTTTCATCTCCCGGAAAGCATCTGTTCAGATTGCCTCCGTCTTCCGGAAACAAGGCGTCGCTGTGGGCATAGAGACCCGAGATATTCAGGCAGTGAAACGCGATCACACTGCCGTGCATCTTCTGCGGATCCATCTGGCGGCAGATATTCCCAAGCGCCGGCACACCCGGATATTCACCGCTGTGCATGCCGGCAGAGATCAACACCGTCTTTCCGGGATATTCTCCTTTGATCAGTGTGACGGGAAGATTCTCTGCACTCACACTGATCTGTTTCTTTGTGCCTGCTTTCATTTCATCCAGTAATCTTTTCAGCATCTTCTTTTCCTCCGTATGGAAAAAATGACGCATCAGCGCCATTTTATTCAGCATCCTTTCCGGTCAATCGAACACGCCTGGCCGTCACTGATATGCATGACAGTCAGACCTTCTTTTTCAAGGTAACCTTCCCAGTCGAGGAATACGGTTCCGTCTTCTCTGACAATGGCCGGCAGACCGATGGAATTGTTTTCTCTGCACGGATCAAACACAGAATCGTGATCTCTCAGTTTCAGGAATGCCTTCAGATTGGCAAGACTTTCATTGATATCAATGACTTCATACTGGATTCCGTATGCGTCAAAGTTTGCCCTGCATTCCCGGCAGTCGGGACACATTTCACTTCCGTAGATTTTAAACATGGCTGGCCTCCGTTTCTGACGGTTTCATTGTACCCGAAACGTGACAGTCACGCATGATTCGTGATCAGGCGAGGGATGCGCCGAGGTCTCTGCACTGTGCCAGAGCGTCTTCATCAGGCTCATTTGCGCAGATAACAGTACCGGCAAGATCTGCACCGTCTCCTTCAGTGCGGGCTTTCCAGTCGTCCATCCAGACGCCTCCGCCCCAGCCCCAGGATCCGAACAGAGCTGTCTTCTTTCCGGCAAGAGCGCCTTCCACTGAAGCGAACATCGGTTCAAATTCTGTTTCTTCGAGCTGTTCCGCTCCCATGGACGGGCAGCCGAATGCGATGGCATCATATGCCGCGACATCAGCCGGTCCGAATTCCGCTGCTGTCAGAAGAGATACTTCCGCGCCGGCATTCTGCGCGCCTTCTGCGACTGCCTCTGCCATCTTCATTGTGTTGCCTGTTCCGCTCCAATACACTACTGCGATTTTACTCATTTTCTGCCTTCTTTCTAATTGTCTCTTCAGTGTTTCTTCACCGCAAGATCCCGGAGATCCATGCCCGACGCAAGCCGTTTTCTGTAGATTCTCAGACATGCGTCATACTGGCGGAATTTCGCCTCTGCCTTTTCCGCATCGCCGTACACCTTCCACAGTCCGTGATGCACGCATCTGGTATCAGGATCATGCATGAACCCGAGCACATCTTCCGCCGGATACCCGAGGAAAAAGCCGATCTCATGCGGGAATTCCTTCTGTGCGCGAAGTCTTTCCATCAAATGGCGCAGGCATTCCGCTGTTCCGGATGTCTGATATCCCATCTGTGAGAGCGTACTGCGCACGCTTTCCTGTTTCAGATCTTCCAGAAGATCTGCCGGACGGAACACATAGATCAGGCATCTTCCGTTTCTGAACTGCAGAGGAATCACTCTGATTCCCTTCTTCACCAGTCTGCGGTTTGCCTCAAAAAGCTGCTTTCTGAGTGCCGGCCAGTCAGCTGCCTTCGTGGAAAACAGACTGCCTGTCTTCAGACCTGCCAGTGTAGGTGAACAGTATTCGATCAATTCCGCATCTGACATATCATCATCTCCGAGGTTAGTTTTATCTAACTGAGGTAATCATACCATTGCATATTCTTCATTTCAACATAAAAGTTAGATATTACTAACTTGATGTTTGCTGTAAAATAAGAACGATGAAAAAACAGAATGGCAATGATGAGACAAAATACAGACTGGCGGACGCAGTGCGGGAATGCATGAAGACAACACCGGTTTCCGAGATTACCGTAAGACAGATCTCGGAAGTCAGCGGAATTACCAGACAGACGTTCTACCGTCACTTTCTTGACCGTGATGATCTGATCAACTGGTACTTTGACAGGCTTCTCGATGAATCCTTCCGCCAGATGGGAAGCGGTGATACGATCCGGGACGGTCTCAGGAAGAAGTTCGCCTTCATCCGCAAGGAAGCTCTGTTCTTTACGGCAGCCTTTCAGTCAGATACCCAGAACAATCTGAAAGAACATGATTACCAGATGATCCTCGCCTTCTACAAGAACAAGATACGTGAGAAAACAGGCGGTGATCCGGAAGAGGAGATCCTGGATCTTCTGGAGATGTACTGCCAGGCTTCTGTATTCAAGACCGTGCAGTGGGTGCTTGGCGGAATGAGGAAAAGCGAGCGCGCCATGGCGGAAATCATGATTGACGCGATGCCGCAGAAACTGACGATCCTGTTCACAAAACTTGGTTTTCTGCAGTGATGTTACACTTTGTGAAATTTGTAACATCTTTTTTAGTCTGCGTATTTTAGAATAATAAGTGAAGGCACAGCTTGTGCCATAAGGAGGAAAAATGGCAAACAGATTTGTACTGAATGAAACTTCTTACCACGGAGCCGGTGCGGTCAAAGAGATCGTTACAGAATTCAAGGCACGCGGTTTCAAAAAGGCGTTCGTCGCAAGTGACGCTGATCTGATCAAGTTCGGCGTAACAAAGAAGGTTACAGACCTTCTCGATGAAGCAGGTATCCCTTACGCAGTTTATTCCAATATCCAGCCGAACCCGACAATCGAGAATGTCCAGACAGGCGTCAAGGCATTCGCAGAGGCTGAAGCTGATATGATCATCGCGATCGGCGGCGGTTCTTCCATGGATACATCCAAGGCTATCGGCATCATTAACACAAACCCGGAATTTGCGGATGTCCGTTCCCTGGAAGGCGTTGCGGCCACAAAGAAGCCGTGCACACCGATCTTCGCTGTCCCGACAACTGCAGGAACAGCTGCTGAAGTTACAATCAACTATGTCATCACAGACCCGGAGAACAAGAGAAAGTTCGTCTGCGTTGACGTTCATGATATCCCGGTAGTCGCTTTCGTCGATCCGGATATGATGTCCACAATGCCGGCAGGCCTGACAGCTGCCACAGGCATGGATGCTCTGACACACGCAATCGAAGGCTACATCACAGCAGGCGCTTGGGAACTGTCTGACATGTTCCACATCAAGGCAATCCGCATGATCGCAAAGAACCTGCGCGGCGCAGTCAAGAACGAAGCTGAAGGCCGTGAGGCAATGGCTCTTGCGCAGTACATCGCAGGTATGGGCTTCTCCAACGTCGGACTCGGTGTTGACCACTCCATGGCACACACACTGTCCGCTTACTATGGAATGCCGCACGGAAAGGCATGCGCTACTCTGCTTCCGACTGTCATGGCTTACAACGCTCCTGTCACAGGCGAGAAGTACAGAGACATCGCTGATGCGTTCGGTGTTGAAGGCGCTTATACAATGCCGATCGAGGAAGCTCGTGAAGCTGCTGTCGCCGCAGTCAGAAAGCTCGGCGAAGACGTAGGCATTGTCATGAGCCTGAAGGACGTTGTTCCGATGTCCGATGTTGACGCTCTCTCCGCTGACGCTCTGAAGGATGCCTGCACACCGGGCAACCCGAGACCTGTCACTGTTGAGGACATCAAGGAGATGTTCCTCTCCCTGATGAAATAATCATCTTGCAATTATCTGACCGTCCGCCGCATGCGGGCGGTCTTTTTGTTATGCACAAAAGAAAAAGCCGTATCTTCCGATACAGCTCATTGATTAAACCAGTGATCTTCAAGATATCTTCCGACACCGTCTTCACCGACTTCGTATTCAGTGATATCATCCGCGGCTG
>ONSK01000259.1 GCA_900320455.1 uncultured Erysipelotrichaceae bacterium
AGAACTGCCGTGCAGGCAGAAATACACGTATAACGATGACGGACGCAAAGTGAGAAATGAGAATTACCGGAAGAAACTGAAGGAAATCACTTACACAGACAGTCTGGATCGCCATCTGCTGCAGGAGTATGAGGCTGGCATGAAAACCAATCCCGGCTACTACAGGAAGCTGCTGGAAGAACAGAAAGAACTAGTTCAGAAACCTGTCTCTCAGAGACTGTTTGATCAATTCGTCAGACATGACAGGGCAGACTGGCAGGATTCATCGTGGATCATCGGCTATACAATCAGAGAAATCTCGGATTATACAGGCGAGCTGAAAGAGACAGAATACCGCCGGCTTGTCTCTCTGATGTCTGATCTGCATAATCACAGCCATCTGTATTCCATGCACGGCTGGTCTCCCGATGAACTGCACAGAGCGTATCCGCCAGGAAAGCCGAAGATCGCTTTCGGCCCGGGCATCAATCAGATGATCCAGGACGGAACATATGACAGAGCAGAACTGGAACGCATGGTCAAAGAGGCAGGCCTCGAAGTCTTTGATCCTGACAGCGACAAAAACCTTTCCTGAGGATTGTTTTAAAGGAGGTATCGCATGAAAGTATTTGTTGTTTACTGCCATCCTTCGGAGGATTCCTTTACAAAACATATGTGCGATGCCTTTATCAAAGGCATCACAGATGCAGGCAATGAATATGTCATCTCTGATCTCTATCGGATGCATTTCAATCCTGTGATGAGCGAACAGGAATATCTTCGAGACGCGTATTACAGAAATGAACCCGCACCTGCGGATGACGTCCTCGTGGAGCAGGCAAAGATCAATGACGCGGACGCGATCGCGTTCATCTATCCTGTCTTCTGGACAGAAGCGCCTGCCATGCTGGTGGGATGGTTTGACAGGGTATGGACGTATGGCTTTGCCTATGGGGACAAGACCATGAAAGTCCTTAAGAAAGCTGTCATCCTCTGTTCGGCAGGCAATTCGATTGAATATCTGGAAGAAACCGGTCTACTTGAAAGCATGAAAAAAGTCATGCTGAACGACAGACTGAAGGGCAGGGCAGAAAAGCTGGACTTCATTGTCTTTGATCAGACCTCCAGAGAATATGAATACCGCGCACAGAACTGGGAACAGAACATGAAAAGAGCATATGAGACCGGAAAGAATCTCTTTGAATAACGGACTATTCCGGTCAGCGCGGAAAAACAGCGCATTTCATCTGCTAAAACATGACAGATACAGAAAAGTGAAGCCGCTGGCTTCACTGATATGCTATGAATGAGATGACCTCATATTTCCCTGTTTATGAGGTCACTTTCTTTCTGCGAGGGTTTCCCTGAAGCGGTCGATGAACAGCTGCACGGCAGGAGAGAGTACCTGATATTTCTTCCAGATCAGCGATCCGCTGACAATGTTTTCCGGTATGACCGGACGGAAACAGAGCCGGCTTTCGCCGGTGGTGTTGATCAGATTGTCAAAACACAGCGCATAGCCAAGACCGTCTTCCACCAGCAGGGAAGCGTTGTACAGCAGGTTGTATGATGCGACGATGCGCAGACCGGAGAAACCTTCCGCGCCTGTGTAATAAGGCTCTGCGGCTCTGGAAATGATCAGAGGAAGTGATTTCAGTTCATCGACATGAATCACTTCTTTTTTTGCCAGTTCACAGTCCTTTGGTAATAACAATCCGAATCTGTTCTCTGCCGGCAGTTGAATGGACTGATACAGGGAATGATCCACATCCGTGAAGATCACCGCGAAATCAATCAGTCCGCTGTTCAGCTCATCCATCAGATCTCTTGTATCACCGCTGGTGATCTGGAAGCGGATATCGGGATGATCTTTCGCGATTTCACTGGCAGTGCGGGAAAGATGATGAAATGAGAAGGATTCCCCGGCACCGATGCGGATCGTACCGGACATATGATTTCTGATTCCTGAGATTTCTTCTTCCGTCATGCGCATCAGACGGATCATCTCTTCCGCTCTTCTGCGCAGCACCATGCCTTCTTCCGTTAATGTTATCTTTCTGTTGCCTCTTGCGAACAGAGATACGCCAAGCTCTTCCTCCAACTCCTTCATCTGTCTGGAAAGAGAAGGCTGTGCCACATGCAGAGCTTCCGCTGCCGCTGAAATCGTTCCTTCCCTGACAACTGCCAGGTAGTACTGCATTGTTCTGATATCCATACAAATCCCTCTTTACATCTGAACTTCCAGAACAATAGTCCCTCGCATTGAGTGGAGAGCTGAAATAATGTGAAAACAAGCCGAGAAAATCGGCTTTTTGAGTG
>ONSK01000126.1 GCA_900320455.1 uncultured Erysipelotrichaceae bacterium
ACACCGCTCTGCACGATCACTGCCGCAGTGTTTCCGATCATGCCGTCATAAAACTGCATGCCTGCCTTCTCTGAGACAGTCACATGATGCATTCTCTGCTGGAGGAGTTCTGTCTCCACCTGCATGGCGCCGATGACGCCGATTTTTCTGTTATTCCGCATAGTTCATGTGCCTTTCATCAATCACGTAAATCGTATTGCGAAGATATCTTCTGGCATACCATCTTGCCATATCCGGATTCATATCCTGGTAGTTGCCGCAGTCGCGCGGGGATGCCCCGGGCACCGGTCCTTCAAAGTCCAGAATGAATTCAAACATCGCTCTGACAAGTCCGACGACGTCTGCCGGCGCAAGATCGCCTTCCAGGATCATATAGAAGCCTGTGCGGCATCCCATCGGTCCGAAGTAGACGACTCTGTCTTTCCAGTGACTCTCATTGCGCAGGAATGTCGCGCCGAGATGTTCAATGGCGTGCACTTCCGCTGTATTCATGACCGGTTCCTTGTTCGGAGTGGTCATGCGCAGATCAAATGTTGTCAGTGTGACATCTTTGAAACGATCTTTTCTTGAAACATAGATTCCCGGTTCAAGCACCAGGTGATTCACCTGAAAACTGGCTATTTTTTCCATATTCATACTCCTGTTTCTAATTGTATCAGATATGTGCTTCCTCTCCATCCTGAGGCAGTTTCCTGTATACCGTCAGATACATCGCGATATAGCAGGCAAGACCGCCGATGACATTCGATACCGGCTCCGCGATATAGACGCCATCCGCTCCAAAACCGATGCGCGGAAGCAGGATCGTCAGCGCCGTTACCATGAACACCTTGCGGAACAGTGAGAAGAAGATTGCCCGCTTGGAACATCTTAAGGCAGTGAATACTGACTGGCCGCCGCTCTGGAATGTCATGAATACAAAGGCAAAGAAATACAGACGCAGAGAATGCGTTCCCGCTTCGATCATGGCACTGTCATTGGTAAAGACCGACATCAGAAACTGCGGGAAGGCAATCGTCAGTGCCCAGGCAGCTGCCGTATAGACAAGCACTGCCCATGTCATGAAGCGGATACCCGATTTGATGCGGGAATAGTTCTTCGCTCCATAGTTGTAAGAGAATACCGGCTGGGCTCCCTGGCTGATGGACTGGGCCGGCAGAGAGAGGATCTCACGGACGCTGTTGATGACGGTCATGATGCCGACATACAGGTCGCCGCCGAATGATCTTAACGTCGTATTGCATACGATGGATACCAGGGAATTGGTTCCCTGCATGACAAAGCCGGCAGTGCCAAGAGGAATGATCTCTTTGATCACAGACCACCTTGGTCTCATATATGCCGGACGGATGCGGTATGGGGCAGTGTCACGCAGAAAGAACGAGACTGCCCAGAAACAGGAAACGATCTGACTGATCACAGTTGCCAGGGCCGCTCCTGCGACATTCATATGAAAGTAATAAATCAGAACCGGATCCAGGATCAGATTCAGAAGCGCTCCGAGGAATATCGTCATCATGCCGATGCGGGGATATCCCGAACCGTTGATAAAGACGTTGAGACCTGTTGAAAGCATGGCAGCGGAAGTGCCCCAGATATAGATTCTGAGATATTCATCCGCATAGGCATAAGAGGCATCGCTTGCGCCGAACAGATACAGGATCTGTTTCCGCCAGACAAAGCTGATCACAAACAGGATCACGCTCGTGATGCAAAGCATCGCCGTCACCTGGGAAAGAATCAGCTCTGCTTTTTCATCATCACCCTCGCCTCTTGCGATTGCGAAGAACGGCGCGCCGCCGGTCGCAAACAGATTGGTGAAGGCAGCCACAAGGGTTGTGATCGGGAAGGCAAGACCGATGCCGGTCAGTGCCATGGATCCGATATTCTCAAGATGGCCGATATAGATGCGGTCAACAACGTTATACAGAAGATGCACAAGCTGGGCTGCCATCAACGGCAGTGCCTGGGCCATGATCACCTTCCAGATTTTTCCTTTTCCGAAATCATTCTGCATCCTGTTCCCTCTCGCTCTTTATGAAACCGGCACGGATGGTTTCCCACACCGTATCGGTGGACGCCTGAAGAAGCTTACTGATGACGGCAGATGCCTGGTTCTGGGTTTCTTTGTCAGCCTTGGAAAGCGCTGAAAGAACAGTTGCCGTATTGGCGAACGGATGACTCACAAATTCATTGATGCGGGAAGCGCCTGAGGAGCTGATGGCATTGAAGACCATCGTGATGAAACTGTTTCTTTCTTCATCGCTGAGGCTTTCCAGCCATCTGTCCACCGTTTCTCTGGTGAATTCACTGATGCCGGAGAGCTTCTCCGCTCTTTCAAATGAAGTGCGCGTAATGTGCCACATATAGGGATCGTGCTGATCAAGAAGTGCGCCATCACATTTGACAACCGTATCCGCCACCGGATTCTCCATTAACATACCGACGATGGATTCTTCCGGAACATAATGCACGGTAATGGGAATCAGTTCCTGGAAGACCGGAACAGAGACAAAGCTTTCACGGAAACCCGGACCATCGAGAGAAACGATCTGTTCAATGCGTTCTCTGATATCGGAAGAACAGGCAGCTGCCGCGTACAGGGCAAGGTTGCCTCCCTTGGAGTGTCCGCCGAAGATCAGCCGCTCACTGCCGCCGCCGAGGCTTTCCTGGACGTAGCCGGCAGCTGTCAGCTGGGACGGAATCTGTTCCACAGCCGACATGTTGAGATCCTCATGCCATCCCGTGAAGGTGCTGTCCGTGCCGCGGAATGCCGCGTAGATCCTCTCCGGCAGATAATGAAACAGCATTGCGCAGAACTGCATTCTGTCTTTTTCCGAAAGCATGTTCATATACCGTGTCACTCTCACATTTCTGTAACGCTCGCTTTCCGCGCACTGCTTCAGAACAGAGGAAGGATCCAGGGTGTCCTTGCTCTGATCAACACCGGTTTCCGTATATTGTTTCCATATTTCCTCAATTGTCTTTCCCTCACTGTCAAGATCATCCATCTTCACATAGGAAAGGACACTGAACACAAGGTGGTCAGCTTCATTCAGAGGATCTCTTTCAAACGTCAGATCCCCTCTCCATCTCAGATATTCAAGGACATCACTCATATGCAGATATATTAACACAGAAAAGAAAAAGAGACCGCTCACAGTATGTGAGCAGTCTCCCGAATCTTTTCAGTCTGTCTGTTTTCTCAGTCTGCTCATGGAATGCAGGCTGATCAGCAGTGTGCTCAGGTTGTGGGCATAGGCAGTAAACGAAGGCTGCAGAACTCCCAACATTCCCAGAGCGATCAGGCCGCTGTTGAATGTCATGATCATGAAGTAGTTCTGTGAGATCCTGCGCATCAGAAGCGCGGAGATTTCTCTTGCGGCAAGCAGTGAGCGCAGATCATCGCCGACCGTCAGATCGGCAATTTCTCTGGCAATCGGAGACCCGTCGGAAACCGCGACAGCCACATCCGCCTTTGACAGCGCAGGTGTGTCGTTAATCCCGTCTCCGATCATGATGACGGTATGGCCTTTTTCGTGTTCCGCATCAATGAACGCCGCTTTGTCCTGCGGAAGTACTTCCGAGGCATAGAAGTCGACACCGACAGCACGGGCAACCGCTGCCGCGGTCTTTTCGCTGTCACCGGTCATCATCGCAATGCGGCTGACACCCGCCTCATGCAGGCCCCGCACCGCAGCCGCAGCTTCCTCACGGATCGGATCTTCAATGCAGATAACCGCCGCAAGTGTGCCGCCGATTGCCATATACAGCAGTGAGTACTGTTCGGGCAGGGAATCAAATCGTTCCTGTTCTCCTTCCGGAATCACTGTCTTTTCATCTTCAAACACAAAGTGATAGCTGCCGATGATGACTTTCTTTCCCCGGATGGATGAGGCAATGCCGTGGGCAACGACATATTCCACTTTGGAGTGTTCTTCTTCATGGACCAGTCCCTGCGCTTTCGCTTCCGCCACAACAGCGTTAGCGATGGAATGCGGATAATGCTCTTCCAGGCATGCCGCCAGTCTCAGCATCTCCCTTCTGTCATTGCCCGCGAAGGGAATGACTGCCGCAACACGAGGCGTGGAATACGTCAGTGTTCCGGTCTTGTCGAAGACCATCGTTTCCGCCTTTGCACAGCGTTCAAGATACTTGCCGCCCTTGACGCGGATTCCCGCATCGCTTGCCTCACGCATTGCCGAAAGCACAGCAATCGGAATGCTGAGTTTCAAAGCGCAGGAGAAATCCACCATCAGCACCGACATCGCCCTGGTGATATCACGGGTAAACAGATATGTCAGACCGGTTGCGCCAAGACACCAGGGAACCAGGCTGTCCGCGAGTCTTGCGGCTCTGTTCTCGGATTCTGACGTCAGTTTTTCCGAGTCCTCGATCATCTTTACGATGGAATCATAGCGTCCGCTTCCGGCTGCCTTGACAACCCGGATCATCAGTTCGCCTTCTTCCATGACCGTTCCGCCGTAGACATAGGATCCTTCTTTCTTGAAGACAGGCAGCGGTTCACCGGTCAGCGATGCCTGAGAGACCTGTGCCTCTCCGCGTACGGCAATGCCATCCAGCGGAATCGTATTTCCCGCCCGCACAATAATGACGTCATTTTCTTCGATTTCCCTCACCGGCATCAGGATCTCTGTCCCGTCAGCACGTTTCAGCCATACCCTGTCAATATTGAGGGACATGGATCTTGCCAGATCGTCAACGGATTTCTTGTGTGTCCATTCTTCGAGAATCTCACTGATGCCGAGCAGAAACATGATGTCAGAAGCGGTGTCATAGCTTCCTGTCGCCATGGATGCGGTGATCGTCACCGCGTCCAGCACCTCTACCTGCAGTTTTCCTTTCAGCAGGGAACGGATTCCAGGCAGCACATAGCGCACAGCGTTCACTGCCGTCAGCACTGCTCTTATCCCGGATGGAAGCAGGAAACGCTTTGCGCACCGTTTCAATACATGCGCAAACAGTTTTTCTTCATACTCCTTTGCGATGGAACGTGCTCTGCCGGATCCGTCCCCTTCATATTCCTGGAATGAGAACGCATCCAGCAATTGCATGATCGCACTCACATCTCCCGTAAAACAGATCACTGCGTTGCCGGATCGCTCTGACACGGAAGCCTTGCTTACAAGCGGCGATTCGTTCAGGTATTCGTAAAGACTGTCTGCCTCATCGGCACTCACACGCACCTTCGGCAGATGAATGCGCAGTCTGTCTGCGCTTTCATGCAGTATACGGTATTTCATTCCGGATCCCTGCTATTCTTTTTCTGTTTCCAGCGACTCCAGAAGAGCTTTCGCTTCTTCAATTTCCGCGGCGTCTTCTTCCGCGTAGATTTCATCATTGATTCCCCTTGCGTCAGCGAGAATATCCCCGCATGTTTCCTTGACGGCTTCATATGTCTTTGCGCAGTCGTCATAGCAGCGCAGCGCCGCCGCAGTCACGTGGGTATACACCTTCTTTGCCGTGCGCCCGCTCAGTGCCTTTACACCAGCTGTTCCGATCAGGATGCCGTATCCGATCATTCTTGCATTTATCCAGTTCATTCTTTTTTCTCCTTTGACTGTATTATTATAAACCAAGTTAGTTAGTAAAAACTAAGTAAAATTAGTATACGCAAACTCATAGTTGTAAAAAAGAACCTGTCATTCAGACAGGTCCTCCTCATTCTCCGGTACGGCGATCTCCTTGATCACTGTTTCATTGCCCTGCACAAGGTAAGTGTGTTCACTTCCGCAGTGCGGACAGATGATGCCGTATTTGACTGTTTCATAAGTCTCTCTGCAGTCTTCGCAGTAGGTGACGGCAGGAATGGTTTCCAGAATCAGTTCTGAATCCTTCAGAATCGGATGTTTCTTCTTGAACCAGTTCCAGCAGTCCGTGAAGTAATCGGTCATGATACCGGATACCTCACCTACCTGCAGTGTTACAGATGAGATCTTTGTCAGATGATTTTCCTCCGCCAGCTGATCAATGGTTTTCGCGACGTGGGTTACGATTCCAAGTTCATGCATGCAGTTACTTGTTCTTCGATCCGAAACGGATCCTGATCTCCCTCTTTGCGGCATACGGCAGGATTGCCTTGATCTTGCCTTCTTCACCGACATACATGTTGGAAGCTGCCGGAATATCTCTTGTCAGATGAATCGCGTCGAATTCGCAGCGTGTCGTGCAGAGACCGCATCCGATGCATCTGTTTTCATCAACAGTTGTCGCGCCGCACTTCAGACATCTGTTTGCCTCAGCCTTTACCTGTTCTTCTGTCAGAGCAAGTCTCAGGTCTTCGTATGTCTTCGCGGCATCTCCCGGCTTCATACCCGGTGCCTGGCGCGGTGAATTGTCATATCCTTCGATCAGGACGTCGTTTCTGTCAAGCTCATTGAATGTGCGCAGATCTCTGCCGATGGTCAGAGAGTTGCCCGGATGGACATAACGGTGGATGGAGACATAGCCTTCTCTGCCGTCCGCGATCGCGTCGATGGCAAACTTTGCGCCGTGGGCGATATCGCCGCCGACGAAGATGTCTTTTTCAGCTGTCTGCAGCGTGACGGCATCCGCTGCCGCGGTTCCGTTCGGACGTACTTCAACAGCTGTGTCTTTGAGCAGATCGCCCCAGACGGCTGCCTGGCCGATGGAGAGAATGACATTGTCGCATTCAACTGTCTTTGTCTCATTCTCATCATAGACAGGCGCGAATCTGCCGTTCTTGTCGAATACCTGCACGCACTGTTTCAGCACGATGCCGCAGATCTTCTCATCCTTGATGAGGATTTCTTTCGGACCCCAGCAGTTCTTGATGACAACGCCTTCTTCTTTTGCCTCGGCAATTTCATCCTTCGCGGCAGGCATTGCGTCCGGACCTTCCAGACATACCATCTCAACGCTGTCACTGCCGGCACGCAGAGCGCATCTCGCGGCATCGATCGCGACGTTTCCGCCGCCGATGACGACTGTCTTTCCGGACAGGAAGCTGCTGTGATCTTCCGCTGCACGGTGCAGGAATTCAACACCGGTCATTGCGTATTCCTCATTCGGAACACCGGCTTTTCTGCCTGCCTGCAGACCGATGGCAACATAGAATGCCTTGTATCCCTGTTCTCTCAGTTCCGGAATGGTAATATCCTTGCCGACTTCCACACCGCATCTGAATTCAACGCCCATCTCTTTGATGATATCGATCTCAGCATCGATGACTGCCTTCTCCAGACGGAAGTCAGGAATGCCGTACTTTAACATACCGCCGGCTTCCTTCTCTTTTTCAAAGACTGTGACAGGATAGCCGTTCAGACGCAGATAGTAGGCTGCGGAAAGACCTGCCGGACCGGCGCCGATGACAGCGATCTTATAGTCATCAGACCACATTGTTCCGATATCATTACCGCATGCGGGAATGATTCTTGTCTCAGGATTCAGCTCTCTTGCGGCAAGGAACTTCTTGATTTCATCAATGGCGACAGGAGCGTCGATCGTTCCTCTTGTGCATCTGTCTTCGCATCTTCTGTTGCATACTGCGCCGCATACTGCCGGCAGCGGGTTATCCTGACGGATCAGCTTCAGAGCATCTTCGAATCTGCCTTCAGCTGCCAGGCGGATATATCCCTGTACGGCAAGGTGGGCAGGACATGCGCTCTTGCACGGGGATGTGCCTGTTTCATAAGTATTGATCTTCGCGTCATCGCGGTAGTTCTTATTCCACTTTTCCGGTCCCCACTTCACATTGTCAGGCAGTTCTGTCTTCGGATAGAGGACTGCCTTTCCATCTTTGCGGCAGAGTTTCTGACCGAGCTTCGCGGCACCGACCGGGCAGACTTCCACGCACTTGCCGCAGGCTGTGCACTTCTCATGATCGACATGGGCACGGTATGCGCTGGCAGACATGTTCGGTGTGTTGAACAGCTGTGATGTTCTTAATGCGTTGCATACGCCTGCCGGGCAGTTGCAGATACCGACGATCTTGTTCTCACCATCGAGGTTTGTGATCTGGTGTACATAGCCTCTTTCCTCAGCTCTCTTGAGGACAGCCATGACGTCATCATATGTGCAGTAGTAGGCATCCTTGTGTGTTTCCACCAGGTATTCCGCCATATCACCGACTGCGATGCACCAGTAGTCCGCATTGTCACCGGTGCCTTCGCCGCGCATTTCCTGCTGTCTGCGGCAGGAACATACGTCAAGCGCATACTTGTCATATTTGCTCAGCCAGTGGGAAAGCTTTTCCACGGATACTGCTTCATTGTTTGTTTCAATTGCCTTTTCCACAGGGATGACGTGCATTCCCAGTCCGCCGCCTCCCGGAGGAACCATGTGGGCAACCTTGCCGACAGGAACGCTGGAAGCGTAGTTGAAGAATGTCGCGACTTCCGGATGTTCCGCAAGCAGCTTTCCGTTCATCATCATGTATTCGCCGCTGCCGACAACCCACTTCGGAATGAAATACTGTCTTTCCTTTTTCTCATTCTCACGGTCGAATTCAATCATACCGATACCGGCAATATGATCCACGATCTCCTGTGCTTCCTGCACGCTCATCACGTTTCTCTCTGCCAGTTCTTCGATTGTCAGTTTGACCGTTCTCTTCTTCTTGAATGACAGCATGAATCTGACTTCCTCTTTTGTCAGCAGTCTGTCAATCAGCCATACGTCAGGCTCTGTCAGATCAAGCTTTTTCGGGCTTCTGAATGTAATGTCATCTGAAATCAGCATGACAAGTTTTCTGACCAGTTCTTCCTTTTCGGGATCAGCGATCTCGTATGTTTCCGGAAGAAAGTCATTTTCATTGAACATGTAGTTCCTGAATCTCTCTGGAATCTTTGCCATTATGCAACACCTTTCCTTATACTCCACTATTCATTGTACCAAATGCGCAGACAATTCACCCAACAAAAATAAGAACAGTCTGCGTTACACAGACTGTCCGTCTCCTTTCATTTTTGAATGATTCAGTGTTTACGAACTGATCAGCATCTGCCAGATGAAGAATACAAGCATCGGAACTGCCAGCAGCAGTCCCACCAGCAGCACATAGCTGACTGTGTGATACTTCCTTGACCTGTAGATTCCAATCGCGATCAGAATCACAGGAACAATGAATATCATGATCAGGAGAGATTCTACTGTTGTCATAATCCATTCATATCACAGTTCTGTTTTTTTTCAACAGTGCTCACTGCGACTTCCACTGTTCCAGTATCTTCTTCAGTTTTTCTTCAATATCATCCCTTGTTCGGCGGCATTCTTTCGGATACTCCCTTCCCGCTTTGAAAGCAGCGGAAACAAGCAGAGAATCACCGAAGGGCAGGATCTTGCGGATCATGCCTTCCGGGAAGGCAAAATGTGTGCCGTGTTCATAGATCATGGGTTCAAAGATACATGTATGAGAATGATCTCTGAGACGTTCTTCCATCCTTCTGATGTAACGGCATGTATCCCAGAGCACGTCATCCTCACATCCGATCGGACATACAATACCCTGAATATTTTCGACTTTGATTTTCTCTTCTTCCTGCAGCGGATGCATCTGTTCAGAAAGATCGAACATCTTTCTGGCGGCTGCCATATCTTTTCCTTCAGACGCTTCTTCTTTCAGCTTCTGCCAGTATTCCGGATGACGGTATGCATACGGAAGATACGGCAGAGGCTTTCCTCTGTATGACAGTGAAGAAGAACCTGACGGTCTTTCATCGCATCCGTCCAGACCGTCTCTGTAAAAGCCTTCCATGACAAAGTCAGAGGGAGAGATGGCAATGGTCAGGGTGATCTCAGGAATCAGGGAAGCAGCTGTCATCGCCAGCATGCCTGTCGTGGAAGCCCCGGCAATGCCGATCCTGGCATTGCCTTTGGACTTTAACAGACGGATTCCTTCCTCAATCCGTTCCAGCGGATATTCATGGTGGCCGTAATCATGTTTTGCGGGTGCCATGGTCAGCACATTGCATTTCTGATCATGAAGCCACTTCACGCCTGCCTTCGCGAGCAGATCGTCGATATCATCTCCCAGCATCAGGATCAGTCCGCTGTCTGTGTTTTCTTTACATGGCCAGTACGCTCCATAAAAGCCATTCCGGCTCACGTCATAATATGTTCGTTTCATTACTTTCTGCCGACAAGCAGTGCAGATCCGGTAAGCATCATCGTCACTGCTTCCTTTCTGTTCATGAACATGCCTCTGTCGGTAGGAATGAGCCTGACATCCTCATAGCCTTCTTCTTTCAGTTCCTGTATGAATTTCTGCATATCGCCGTATCTTTCTCTGGACATGATGTCGTGGATCGCGAATGTTCCGCCCTTCTTCAGAACGCGCAGCGTTTCTCTCAGCAGCCGCTGTTTATTCATGCCGGAAATATTGTGATAGACATAATTGGATGTCACGGCGTCAAAGGTTTCATCCGCAAAATCAAGATGGCATGCGTCTCCCTGTGCAAAGCTCACATTGGATACGCCTTCTCCTTCCGCATTCTCTTCACACAGTCTCTTTGAGAAGGAGGAATATTCAATGCCCCAGCGGTCAATGCCGATCATCTGCGCATTGGGATTTTTCTTTGCGCAGGCAATGGTCAGAGCACCGCTTCCGCAGCCGACATCCAGGCCTTTTCCGCCTTCCGGCAGAGTGATATAGGAGGCAGTTCCTTCGATGATCTGTGCAGCCATCTTTCGCTTTCCGTCATACGAGAACTGTGACGCCGCATAGGCGCACCAGCTTCCGGCAGCGCCTGCCGCAAGCGCGCCGGCTCCAAGCACAGTTTTGACAGCTTTGTTCTTTGTCAGAAGAGCAGCTGTGCAGAGAACGCCGCTGCCCGCAAGCAGTCCGTATGTCATTTCCTTTGGAACCCAGTTTTTGTAGTTGACGGCAGGAAGCGGTTTTTCTTTCTTCTTTCTTCCGGTAACGGTATAGATCATGCCGGAGATCTGCCGGCAGTCAATCACATCAAAGCCGTTTTCCTGCATCATCTTTGCGATATGTTCCTTGTCCTGCGTATAGCAGTCACCGGTGGTGCTCAGTTTGAAGAAGATATGATTGTCCAGCCAGGCACCGGGATTTCCGATGCCGGTATCGGAAAGAATATACAGGCCGTCTTCCTTCAGAACACGCCAGGCTTCGCGCATCGATTTTGCCTGGGACGGGTAGTGATGAAAGCTCTGCGAGCATGTCACGATATCAAACGACGCGTCTTCAAAGGGAAGCGCGTCTGCTTTTCCCTGCACAAAGGATGCGCCTTTGATTTCTTTCTTCTTCGCTTCATTGATCATTTCCGTGGAAAGATCGAGTCCTGTATAGGAAGCTTCGCGTTCTTTCGCAAGCAGATCAATCAGCCATCCGGTGCCGCAGCCGACATCGAGCAGACTGTTCCATTCTTTTTCACGCAGCTGTTCGGCGATATCACGGCAGCTGATCTTGCCTTCACGTGAATACAGCACGGTGTCTTTTCTGTCGTAATCCTTTGCCTGTCTGTCAAAGTGTCTCATTGACAGTTTTTCGTAGTCTTTCATCATTCTTCTCCTCTTATCCCAAAGCGCAGTCCAGCGCCATCATGATCAGAAATCCCAGACTGAAACAGATCGTCGGAATGTTGCTGTGAGTGCCTTCCGACATTTCCGGGATCAGTTCCTCGACGGTTACGTACATCATCGCTCCGGCCGCAAAGCCGAGCAGATACGGCATGGTTCTGACCGCCAGTGTAAACAGCATGACCGTCAATGCTCCGGCAACCGGTTCAACTGCGCCGGAAAGCACCCCGTACAGGAAGGATTTTCCTTTTCCCGTCCCATAGGTATGCAGGGGCATGGAAATAATCGCTCCTTCCGGAAAATTCTGTATGGCAATGCCGAGAGACAGCGCCAGAGCGGATGTCCATGGCGTGCTGCCTGCCAGCACACCGGCAAGCACGGCACCGACTGCCATGCCTTCGGGAATGTTGTGGATCGTCACAGCCAGCAGAATCAGCCATGTCCTTGAAAGCGTTGACGCTCTTCCTTCCATGCTTTCATCCATATGCATATGCGGCACAGTGGAATCGAGGAAGAGCAGAAAGGCGATACCAGCCGCAAAGCCGATCGAAGCCGGCAGGAAAGAAAGCCTGCCGAGGTGTTCTGACTGCTCAATTGCCGGCAATAGCAGACTGAAGAAGGAAGCAGCTGTCATAACACCTGCCGCAAATCCCTGCAGACCTTTCTGCACGGAATCGTGCATCGCGCCTTTCATGAAGAAGACGCACGCAGCCCCGAGCGACGTTCCGAGAAACGGGATCATCAGTCCCATCCATAATTCGTTCATAGATCCTCCGTAAAGACGGGATCATTTGACGCATCTGAAGCAGGCAATGCTTTTCACGGTGCTGACTTCCGCTGTCTCATACATATTGGAAAGCCTTCTCGCAAGACTCTGTTCTGTTTCAAAGGGAGGTGTGAAGTATCCTCTTCTGACATAGACGGCATTGATCCATCTGTCCGTATGTCTGTTTCCCTTTTCGATATAGAAACAGCCGGTAAATATTCCTCCCTTTTTCAGAACTCTGTATGTCTCACGGTAGGCAGCTTCCTTGTCGGGAAAGGCATGAAAGCCGTTCAGTGATAGAACGATATCAAACGATTCATTTTCAAAAGGAAGCTTTCCGACGTCTCCCTGCACAAAGGCAATATTGTGAATACCCATTTCCGCGGCTCTTTTTTCCGCTGTTTCCATCATCTTTTCAGAATAATCAAGACACGTGATATCTGCCTCTTTCAATGACTGAAACACCGGCATGGAAAGCACACCCGTGTCGACCGGCACTTCCAGCAGTTTTCCGGAAAAATCTGAAGGAATCGGTTCCATTGCCCGTGTCTGGTATTCCATGGCATCTTCATTCGTCATCTGCCAGACGCCCTTGAGGACAATCTTTCCGGGAAGGCCCTGCCCTGTCATCATTCTGTCGTAGAAGAAATGGGCAGTGCCGACTTCTTTATATGCATTTCTGATCTCATCTTTTCTGTTCATTCAACCCCCTGTATAGTATGGTTAGGTTATGCTAACTATAGCACAATATGATGTTTTTTCACAGAAAACATTTTGATGCTGTTTTCAAAACGGTATAATGCATATATTGGAGGATCGTCCGTCAACTACCCACCTACTAAAGTGAGTGGGCTTGTAACTCCCCGGTAGTGCGAACGTCTTACGACTCCTACCTTTAGCTTATCTGATTACTCAGATAGTGGGGTTACATCGCAGG
>ONSK01000222.1 GCA_900320455.1 uncultured Erysipelotrichaceae bacterium
AAACTGTCAGACAATATATTCAGAACCAATATACAAAAGAATAATACTTTCTATATTGCGCCATTCATCCCGTGCCTGAAGGCACGGGCTTTCTGGACGGTTTTCTTAGTAAAAAGAATAGGAGGATGGCAATTCCTCTCCGCATTGTAGAAGACAGGGTCTCCTGCTTATAGTTGGATGAATATCACGATTGGAGAAGATGAGGAGGGGAAGATCAACATGTGTAAAGCGATTGAAGAGATGAGGAAAGCCAGCATCAAGGAAGGACGTATCAATGGACAGATGGAACTGCTTGCGAAAGAGCTCGATGAGGGACTGATTAGAAAAGAGACAGCAGTCAGACTGTCCGGATGGAGTAAGAAAGAATTCGTGAAACGGATGAATGAATGGCGCAAAAAAGAATGCGACTGAATATTGATCATTCCTCAGCAGGAGTCTTTGAGTAATCACAGTCTCCTGTTTTTTTGTATGGAACAGAAGCTTCCGGTATTTGTTTTGTGTGAGGAAATATTATAATGAGTCTATTGATAAACAGAGATGGATTCATCATGTGACGGATTAATTCTTACTGTGAATACAGAAGACAATTCAGAAGTGAGATACAGCGAGAAGGAGGTACGCATGAATCTGGTATTTTTTGATATTGACGGCACACTGGCAATCCGCAAGGATGTTCCGGCAAGCGCGGAAAAAGCGCTGCGTGAACTCAGGAACAACGGAAGCGTGATTTTTATCTGCACCGGCAGAGCTCTGCCGTATGTGCGCAAAAACTTCTATAAGTATGCGAATGGCTTTATCTGCAACAACGGCCGCCTGGCGGTAATGGGATGCTGCGAACATCTGTATGATGAACCTCTTACGAAAGAGGAAGTAACTGATATTATCGCAAAGCTGGACAGCGTGCAGGCCGGCTATGCATTCTTCGGCGAGGATGCCGGCTGGTACGGCGGTGCTCCGGAAGGCTTTGACGTGCTTTCTTCTGTCTGGGATCCCGGCTTCATCAAGCCTTTGAAGGATGTGTCAAAGCTGAAGGCGTATAACTTCGACGTCTGGTTCCGTGATACAGATCACAGAAAGCAGATTGAGGAAGTGTTAAAGGATACCTGTCTTCTCAATCCGCATGGTCCGCATCCGACAGCGGATGTGACAGTCATCGGAAAGGATAAGGGAACTGCCATCAGAGCTGTTGCCGAGAAACTCAATGTTCCGATGTCAAAGACATATGCGTTCGGAGACGGTGTCAATGATATCTGCATGATCGAGGCGGCAGGACATGGTATTGCCATGGGCAATGCGGTGCAGGAGCTGAAAGACAAGGCGGAATACGTCACTGCCGATATTCTCGATGACGGTGTAATGAAAGGACTTCAGCATTTTAATCTCATATGAAAATCAACTTCTGGTATGTAAGACACGGCAAAACGCTGTTCAATACAATCTCACGCATGCAGGGTCAGTGTGACAGTCCTCTGACGGAAGAAGGAATCCTGCAGGCGGAGGATACTGCTTCAGCTTTATGCAATGTTCATTTTGACAGTATTTACTGTTCTTCTTCGGAAAGGGCAGTGGATACTGCTTTGATCATGGCAAGGGGAAGAAATATCGATCCTGTTCCGATGAAGGGACTCAAGGAATTTGACTTCGGAGAACTGGACGGTCATCTGATTGAGGAAATGAAAGACAGGATTCAGCCGCACAGAATGGCGGATGACTGGACGGATGTCGGCGGTGAGAATGTCGAACTGTTTGAGCAGAGGATCACACCTGCCTTCAATGAAATCATTCAGTCTTCCAAGGACGGAGACAATGTGCTGATCGTTTCCCATGGATCATTCTTCATGCATCTGATGAAGACGATCCTGCACTATGACCAGCAGGAATACATCCGCCGGATGTTCGCCCAGGACAGACCGTTTGTGCCGAACTGTTCCATCAGCCGCTTCACATATGAAGACGGTGTTTATACACTGACACAGGAGCCGATGACAGCGGATGAATTCCGCGGTCATAAGACAGTCCGTTTCTGCTATGTCAGACACGGCGAAACGATCTTCAACAGACGGCAGCTGATGCAGGGATGGTGCGATTCTCCGTTGACGGAGAACGGCATCGCGCAGGCGGAGGAAGCCGCAGAGCTGCTCAGAAATGTGCATTTCAACGCGGCGTATTGTTCCTCCCTGGAGCGTACGCGCGATACCGCTGCGATTCTTTTGAAACATCATGGGATTCAAGCTGTGCCTGACAAGCGTCTGCGGGAAGTGTTTTTCGGAACCATGGAGGCTGCTGAATACAGAAAGCACTGGGATGAACTGATTCCCTATTTCATGAAGGAAGACTGGACTGCCTTCGGCGGTGAGAATCATGAAATGATTGAAAAGAGACAGAAGTCATTCCTGCGGGATGTCATCGATCAGGCAGATGACAATGATATGATTCTGCTCGTATCACACGGGGATTTCTATGTATCATTGATGACTACACTGTTTGGAAAAGACAAGCAGGCATTCTATGAGGAAGCGGAACGGGGCGAATATAATCCGACACCGAACTGCGGGATCGCTGTCTTTGAGTACAGAGACGGTACATATTATATGATCCGTCATATGCATGAGACGGATATTGCAATTCAATAGCGGGAGATACTCCCGTTTTTCTTTTCGTGCATGTACAATGGAAGTAACAGAACTGGAGGAAATATCATTATGAGTCTGCCAAAGGATTTTTTATGGGGAGGAGCTCTCGCGGCGCATCAGTTTGAAGGCGGTGTCATCGGCACAACCAAGGGACTGTCTGTCGCGGATGTCATGACAGCAGGTGCTGTCGACAGACCCCGTGTCATCACAGACGGTGTCAAAGAGGGGCTGTATTATCCGAACCATGTAGGCATTGATTTCTACCACAGGTACAAAGAGGACATTGCTCTGTTCGCTGAGCTTGGCTTCAAGTGCTTCCGTACATCTATCGGCTGGTCCAGAATCTATCCGCTTGGTGATGAAGAAACACCGGATGAGGAAGGACTGAAGTTCTACGATAACGTATTTGATGAACTGCACAAATACAATATTGAACCTGTCATCACATTATCCCATTTTGAGATGCCGTATCATCTGGCAAAGGAATACGGCGGTTTCCTGAACAGAAAGACGATTGACTTCTTCGTGAAGTTCGCGAAGACCTGCTTTGAACACTACAAGGGAAAAGTAAAATACTGGATGACATTCAATGAGATCAACAACCAGATGAACTATAAGAATGACATCTTCGGCTGGACCAATTCCGGTGTTCACTTCGGAGCGTATGAAGATCCGGAAAAGGCAATGTATCAGTGCGGCGCGTATGAGCTTGTGGCCAGCGCAAGAGCAGTGAAGATCGGTCATGAAGTTGATCCGGAGAATCTCATCGGCTGTATGATCGCGATGGTTCCGATCTATCCGTTCTCCTGCCGTCCTGCCGATCAGGTGCTTGCCCAGCAGATGATGCATCAGAGATACTTCTGGTCAGACGTGCAGTGCAGAGGCCATTATCCGGCATATGCCCTGAAGATGTTCGCGAACAAGGGATGGGACCTGGATATTACGGAAGAGGATAAGAAAGACCTTGCGGAAGGTACCGTTGACTATATCGGTTTCTCTTATTACATGACAAATACCGTGGATTCCCAGGCAAACAAGGATGTGTCCAATTCACTGGATGGATCATCTGCCAGCTCTGTTCCGAATCCCTATATCAAAGTATCTGACTGGGGATGGGCAATTGATCCGGAAGGACTCAGATATGCATTGAACGCATTCTATGAAAGATATGAGAAACCGCTGTTCATCGTGGAAAACGGCTTCGGTGCCATTGACGTGAAGGAAGAAGACGGTTCCTGCCACGATCCGTACAGAATCTCTTATTTCAAGAATCACATCATTGAGATGAAGAAGGCAGTTGAGGAAGACGGTGTGGATCTGATGGGATATACACCATGGGGCTGCATTGACTGCGTATCCTTCACAACAGGTGAAATGAAGAAGAGATACGGCTTCATCTACGTTGACAGAAACAACGATGGTTCCGGTACACTGGAACGTTCCAAGAAGGATTCATTTGCGTGGTATCAGAAGGTGATTGCCTCCAACGGCGAAGAACTGTAATCTGATTCCAATAATCACTTTTCTCAGAAACAGACTTCCTGTACAATACCCCTACGAGGGTATGAGTATGATCAGAGGATGTCTGTTTTTTGATATCGACGGCACACTGGTGGACAGTGAAAGAACAGGACAGGTGGATGAAGAAGTACTGGAAGCCATCCGCACAGCGAAGAAGAACGGCTACGCGTGCCTGATTGCCTCCGGCAGATCACTTGCCGGTCTTTCACAGTACAGAGACATCGGTATGGACGGCTATGTCTTCTCAGACGGCGCAGGCATTCTGATTGAAGGAAAGGATATGATCCTTGATCCGATTCCGAAGGAACAGGTACTGAAGCTGATTGAACAGGCGAAAGAGTATCATGCGGAATTGTTTATGTCCTCTCTGCATACAAGCTTTGCCTCACAAGAACAGTATCAGATGATGAAGGAATGGGAAGCCATTCTGTCAAAAGACGGCAAGGAAGCGGATCTTGGTCTGCACAGACTGGAAGAACTCAATGATGATCCAATCCTGGAAAGCGATATCTGTTTCAAATCACCTGCGGAAGAACAGATCTGGCTTGCAGTCAAGGATCCTTCCCTGGAATATATCAATACGACAGCCTCCTACGGTAGAAACGGCGGAACATCCGGAGAACTGACACACATCGGTGTGACAAAGGGAACAGGAGCGCTGCTTGCGGCAGAAATGCTGGGCTGTGACAGAGCAAATACCTATGCTTTCGGTGATTCCATGAATGACGCAAGCATGTTAAAGGAATGCGCATTCGGCATTGCCATGGGAAACAGCGCGGAAGAACTGAAGGAAATCGCTGACTATATCACAGCAGACATCAAT
Source organism: uncultured Erysipelotrichaceae bacterium (assembly GCA_900320455.1). Taxonomy (GTDB): domain Bacteria; phylum Bacillota_I; class Bacilli_A; order Erysipelotrichales; family Erysipelotrichaceae; genus Bulleidia. Next base: position 4,978 of record ONSK01000222.1, read on the forward strand.
GACCGCGGAATCATAAATGCGCTGGAATACTACGGAATTATCTGAACACGGCAATATAAAAATGGTTGGAAATGCAAGTGAAATATTAATGAAAAATACTGTCACTTTTTAACAAATATGTTTTATACTAAGTTTGTGTTTCATTGACATTTTTTTGTGTGTAAGTGAAATATACGGGGGAATTTGATGCCGGAACAGGATTTGAGAAAACTGAAACGTATTGAACTTCTGGAAATGATGGTTAATCAAGCAGAATCAGTTGAGGCACTCAGAAAAGAGCTGGATCAGGAGAAAGAGAAGGCTGTTTCCCTGGGAGCGCAGCTGGATGACAAAGATACGATCATCGGACAGCTGAAAGAAAAACTGGACGGCAAAGATGAAGAGATGGAGAAGCTGAAGAAAGCCATCGCGGTCATCTACAACCGGATGCAGAAGAAGCTGAACGAAAAGGATGAGATTATCGAAAGCAGAGAACAGGCCATCGAACAGCTTCAGAAAGTGGCGAAGACATACCGGGCCAAGCTGATTGACGCAAGGACCGAGCTTGTCACACTGAAGGAAAACGTCATGATTCAGCCCTCCGGCAGTGAACAGGAACAGATTGCCCAGGCGTTTGAAAACGCGAAGATCGCGGCAGACAAGTATCTGAATGAGATACGCGGGAAAGAGAGCGGCGAAGAATGAACCGCGAAACGATGACAGATTACTCCATGGAAGAGCTCAGAGATGAGCTTGACCGTGTCAGGTATAAGAAGAATCTGCGCGCTGCGATCAGAAACACGATCTATACGCTGATCACTGTCGCGGCGGCAGCTGTGCTTGTAGCCCTGTTACTGATGCCGGTGCTTCGTATCTACGGCAACTCAATGACACCGACCCTCTACGAAGGGAACATCGTTCTCTCACTGAAAGGCAGCGGATTCGAAACAGGAGACGTCATTGCCTTCTACTACAACAACAAGATTCTGATCAAGCGTGTGATTGCCCAGGCCGGTGAATGGGTGGACATTGACAAAGACGGAACCGTCTATGTCAACAATGTCGCCATTGATGAGCCGTATATCTCTGAAAAGGCGTTCGGGGAATGTGATCTAAAACTTCCCTATCAGGTTCCTGAATCAAGAATATTTGTTATGGGTGATCACAGAAGCGTATCCATTGACTCAAGAAACACATCCATCGGCTGTGTCGCGGAAGAGCAGATCGTTGGAAAAGTTGTCTTCCGTGTCTGGCCGATTGATAAAATCGGTCCGCTGAAATAAGGTATCGATCTGCGTACAGCAGTTGATATAAAAACCCGGATGAGGAGGTGATGCCATAGAATGCATGCGGGGTTGAAATATAGAAATCCGGACATTCGCGGCAGAATTCTCTTCATTGGGGATCCTGCAGCTTCCGCAGAGAATCTGTCAGCTGTCCTTTGCGGAAATCGAACATTCCGGTTCCTGATCCCGGACATGAACAGAATTATTTCCTGACTGCCTCGGCAGATGCAGAGGCGGTGCAGCATCCATCGCATCTTAATCTATGATTGAGGCAAGGAAACAGAAAGGAGCAGTCTGGGAAAAGAGCTGACAATACAGCAATCGCTGAATATATGCAACAACTATTTAACTTGGAAAACAAAAACATTTACCAAGAAGTATCGACCGGGGAAAACAGAGTGATGTATATTCAGCAAACAAAAAGATTCACAAAAACAATAAGGAAAGGAAGAAAAATGAAACATTTAAGAAAGTTACTGACACTGGTCGTAGCATTAGTTATGACTCTTGGACTGGCAGTACCGGCAATGGCTGAAGATCCAGCACCTAAGGCTCCGGATTATGATTATCCGCTTACTGTTACAGGTTTGGCTAAAGACGATACTGTTAAATTTTACAAGGTCGTTGAATGGGTTGGAGAAGATGCTGACGCTGTAGCAGGATGGAAGGCAGTTGACGCATATAAGGGCGTTCTGACAAAAGATGTATTAACAGCTATGCTGGTTGGAGATCCTGATAAGTCAATTGCTCCTACAGGCATGACATCTGAAATCGCTGGTAAGCTTGCGGCACTTGCAACTGGTGGAGATAATGCAACAAAGATTGAACAGACAGCTGGTGCAGGAACATATACTGCAACATATAACAATGCTACTTCTGGCATGTATATGGCATTAGTCACACCTAAAGATGCTAATACTATTTACAACCCTGTATTTGTTTCCGCAGACTATGTCAAAGAAACAGGACATGAAGGAACAGTGGCTGTTAACGGACAGTATGCTGATGCAGTTGCGAAGAGCAGCACAGTTACACTCACAAAGACAGCAGAAGACAAGACAACTGTAGATGCAGATAAGCAGCACACAGTAGCTGTTGGAGATGTTCTGGACTTCACTGTAAACACACAGATTCCGGCATATGGAAGCGTTTATGAGCACCCGAAATTCGAAGTTACTGATACATTAACTGGTCTTGAGTTGGTTGGCAACACAATTGAGGTTAAGGCTGGAACTACAGTACTTAAAGCGGGCACAGATAAGGACTATACAATTTCTCCGGAAAACTATGACAAAAAGACCACTTACACTATCAATTTCACAGAAACATATCTTAAGAGTCTGAAAGCAGCTACACCTATCACAATCACATATGATGGCAAAGTAACTATTGATGCGAAAAATGCTATTAATCAGACAGATAACGAAGTCACAATCAAGTATTCTCATGATCCTAACAAACAGACAGATTATGATGTGAAAAAGGATACAACACAGCACTATACATTTACATTAGATGCTTCCGGAATCGGCGGAGGAGATAAAACTTCTCAGAAGGGCACAAAGACATCTGAACTCGTAAAGATCGGCGTAGATGCTGCTGGAAATCCTATTACTGAAAAGACAGAGACAAGCACAATCGAAGACGGAGAAAAGGAATCCTGGGAAGGACCGCTTAGTGGTGCTGTATTTGGTCTGTTCACAGATGCTGCTGGAAAAACACCTCTTAAGGATAAAGACGGTAATGATGTAACTGCAACAACAGGTCCTGATGGCCGTATGACATTTGCTGGACTTGATGCTGGTACATATTACATTAAGGAAATCTCTGCACCTGCAGGATATGTAACAAACAGCCAGGTTTACACAGTTGATATCGTAGCTGAAACAGAGGAAGTTACTGTTACTGAAACTGTTGAAGGCAAAGAAGTTACATACAAGACAGACGTGCTGAAATCCTACACTGTTACTATTACTGATGAAAAAGGAAATAAAACTGAAGCTGCAAAGTACACGTTCAGAAATCAGGCAGAAGCTACAGATAACGACATTCAGTGGACAGTTATGGATTGTGTAGAACATCCTTTCCCGTTCACTAACACTAAGGGAACAGAACTTCCTTCCACTGGTGGAATGGGTACAACTCTGTTCTATGTAGTTGGTACACTTCTTGTTCTTGGTGCTGGTGTTGTTCTGGTTTCCAAGAGAAGAATTACTGAGTAATTCGTTTTAAACGTAAGTTGTAATCCAGGCACCTCTTTTGAGGTGTCTGGATACAGCTGTTTTAGTGCATTGCTGTTCTGTGATCACTTTCTGGAAGTGGTCAGAGAAGAACCCTGCACTGAGAAAGCTATCACTGATGACGGAGAAGAAAAAGAAGAAGAAAAAGAATGGGCGGATATCGAACTGGGTATTGATTGGAATCATGATTCTGGGTCTTGCGATCCTTGGTTATCCTTCGTTTGCGGACTGGTGGAACAACTACCATCAGGCGCAGTCGATTCACAACTATGTAAGAGCTGTGACTTCGATGAACACGGAGGATTACGACAGGTTCTTTGCGGAAGCTGATGAATTCAATGCCTGGCTGAGAACACAGTCTAACCGGTATGTGATGAGTGACGAGACGAAGGAACGTTACAGCAAGACGCTTGATGTAACGGGTACCGGAATCATGGGATATATCGATATCCCAAAGGTAAACATCAGTTATCCGCTCTATCACGGTACCAATGAGGAAGTGCTTCAGACCGCGATCGGACATATTGAGGGAACCTCTCTTCCGGTTGGCGGCAAGGGCACACACTCAGCGCTGTCAGGTCACAGAGGTCTGCCGAGTGCGAGATTGTTTACGGATATCGACCAGCTTGTTGTTGGTGATACATTCATGCTTCAGATCCTGGACAGGACGCTGACATATGAAGTGGATCTGGTTTCTGTGGTATTGCCTGAAGAGCTTCAGCACCTGGAAATCGATCCGGAACAGGATTACTGCACATTGGTAACCTGTACGCCGTATGGCGTAAATACACACCGTCTTCTTGTCAGAGGACACCGTGTGGAGAATGCCGCTGCTGAGGCTCGTGTTGTGGCGGATGCGATTCAGATCCGTGCGGAGTATGTAGCTCCGCTGGTTATGATCCCGATGCTGACAGTTATGCTTGTCATCCTGCTGATCAGAACGGGAAACAAAAAGAAAACAACCGTACATAGTTAACAGGAGGAATCTGCTATGGGGAAGAATTGGCGTAAATTTACCAGGCTGCTGCCGACGCTGCTGCTGGGAGTATGCCTCATGCCGAAGAGCGCAGTCGGGGCTGTGAATCTCGGAGCGAATACAGTGGATGTTATTTTCACAGGAAACGCGGAAGACAGTAACGATTTTGAAGGCGTTACAGCTTCTGTTGATTTTTACAAGCTGGCTGATGCCGTGGAGGATCCGCAGTATGACAGATACGGCTATGACTTCAGAGAGGGATTTGAAAAGATCGCTGATGAAGAGGAGCTGAAGGATCCTACTGCTGAGATCTGGTCAAAGATTGGGGACCGTGCATCCACACTGATCTTCGGAGAGAATCCGGTATCCATTACACCTGTTACGAAGAAGTTCCCGCTTTCTGAGGGTGACAAGTGTGAGATGGAAAGCGGTCTGTATCTGGTGATTCCGCATGATGACAACGGAACACCGGTAATGGGGAAAGACGGCAAGGTCACAAGCTACATTGATACTGCGATCTTCAGATATGTGTATTCACCGGTCATTGTCACAATGCCGAGCACACATGAAAGAACGGATGAAGCTGCAATGACTTCTGACAAGCCGGGATGGACAAATAACATTAAGATTGTTCTCAAACCGGAAAAGGAATACAGACTCGGACAGCTGAGAATCGTGAAGTCCCTGACATCGTTTGAAAGCAGAACAGCTGCGACATTCGTGTTCAGCGTTGACGCATGGCTGCCGCAGGATGTGGACGCAGACGGCAATCCGACAAAGTACTGCTATAACAATGCGGTTTCAATCACCTTTAATCCAGGCAGTCTGGAAGACCAGGAAGTGATTCTGGATGGTATTCCGGTCAGTGCCATCGTTGAAGTCAAGGAAATCTACAGCGGTGCATCGTACAAGCTGATCAATACAGAGTGGAGTGCAGATGATCATGTGATCTCTGCAGAGGACATTCTGACGGTCACATTCACAAATGAGCACACGCATGAAGACAGAACTGGATACGGCATCAACAACCACTTCGACAAGGTCGATGACAATTGGCAGTGGCTGAATCCGAATGAACAGGGAGGCGAAGGAGAATGAAAAAGCGTAACTGGATCATCGCAGCTCTGGCACTCGTCATGGTTCTCGGCGCAGCCATGCCGAAGGCACTTGCCTATTTCACGACGTATGTCAGAGTGAAGGGCGGCATTCCTCTGAAGCTTGAAAGCCAGACGCAGATTGAGGAAGACGTCAAAGGAAATCATAAGGACGTTGTAATCTACCATGACGGTTCTGTACCCTGCTGGGTGCGTGCTACAGCTTTCTCTCCGATGGGAGTGGAACTGACATATGAACCGGGTGAAGGCTGGTACAACGGCAATGACGGCTATTACTACTTCGACAGAATGCTTTCCGGAAAGGACAATACAACTCCTCTCCGTGTCTCCATTACAGTCCCTGAAACAAAGCCGGAAAGTGAAATGAACATTATCGTCACATATGAATCGACGACATCTCTGGATGCGGATGGAAATCCGATCTGGGACAATGTCGCCAAGTATACGGAAGAAGTAGAGGGAGGAAGCGGAAATGACTAAAAAGAAAAACAAGCTTCCCCTGAGTACTCTCGTTCTTGGACTGACTGCGGTCTGTATGCTCGTATTCAGCGGAATCGGTCTGGCAAGAGCTGCTCTGGAAATCTTCTCAAGACAGTACAAGAGCCAGTTTGAGATGTTTGATATCGGTATTTCCCTGTATGAGGACAATGAGTTCCTGAAGGAACCGATGAAGGTGTCCAACCGTGATTATGCCAACAAGACATACACAAGCACACTGAGACTGGAGGACAACTGGAATGAAGACTCCCTGCGTCTGCTGAACGGCTATCCGGAGAATCTGGAGCTTGGCAGAGATTATAAAGAAGTACTCAGCGTCAAGAACAGCGGAACCATTGATGAGTATGTCAGAGTCAAGATCTACAAGTACTGGATGAAGACAGAAGATGGTGAAACACGCAAGGCAACAGATCTTGATACATCATTCATTGATCTGCAGTGGGCTGATGATCTGGATAAATACTGGCTCAGGGATACAGCCAACAGTATCGGTGATGACAACGGCATCGAGGAAACAACTGTGCTGTATTACAGAGAACCTCTGGCAGTCGGTGATTTCACAACGGATATCACAAAGTCACTGAAGATCACTTACCCTGTCAGTGCGAAGATCACACAGACAGTGGAGAAGGTTGGAACAAAGACAGTCTACACAACAAAGTATGACTATGACGGTGTCACCTTTGTTCTGGAAGCGGAAGCTGATGGTGTTCAGACACATAACGCAAAAGATGCGATTCTGAGCGCATGGGGAAGAAAAGTCACAATGTCCAACGGCCGTATCACCGGCTTTGAGAACTGAAAGGAGGAAGCGCATATATGAAACATGTAATGAGTAAAGCGATCCTCGCAGCAGTTCTGATGACTGCATCAGTAACATCAGTCAAAGCAGAAGATCTTACTCCTGATACAGACTGGACAGTTACATTCGACGGAAAAAGACTGAACGACAATTTCACGGAAGCTGATTTCCAGGACATCATCAAGGGAATGCAGCCGGGTGATACTGTCACATTTGAAGTTGATATCAAAAACCAGTTCAACAAGGAAATCAAGTGGTGGATGAGAAATGACGTCCTCAAGAGCTTTGAGGACAGCAGTATTGCCAGCGGCGGTGCATATACATACAGACTGGCATATACAAATGCCGCAGGTACAGAGAATGTCATTTACTACTCCGATATTGTCGGCGGTGAAGACTATAAGGACAACACAGAGCTGGAAGGTCTGCATGAAGCGACCACAGCATTAAAGGAATATTTCTTCCTGGATTCCTTCAAGCCGAACCAGACAGGCAAGATCACGATCTTTGTCAAGCTGGATGGCGAGACACAGGGAAACAGCTATCAGGATACAGTCGCAAGACTGATGCTGCAGTTCGCGGTAGAGCTCAACGGCATTCCGAAGACTGGCGATGAACCGCTGAATCCGATCTGGTACTGGCTGTCAGGCGGATGCGGAGCACTGATCCTTGTACTGCTGTATATCAGAAGAAAATACGGCAAGGAGGCAGAATAACATGAAAAAGAAATTCATCGTATTCCTGGCTTCACTGCTGGTCATTGTGCTGGGAACAGTAAACAGAGCCAAAGCTGATTACGGATACAAAGTCACAGTATCCGGTGGTCTGTACAACGATACATACTTCGTTCTGGAGAATGTTCCTTACGGAACAAGATTCACACCGTCTGAATACGGTCTGTCAGTGCTGGAGCCGAACAAGACAGAAGAAGCACAGGCAAAGTACTACTTCAAGGGATATCACATCTCCGGTGAAGAGGTTGAAAGAGACGATGCCTATGTGAGCTCCATTGTTGTCACAAAGGATGTCACTCTTGTCGCTACATACGGCATCAAGGGAAAGACAGTCGCTTATACCGCCAGATTTGTGGATGAGCAGGGAAAGCAGCTGGCACAGGATGCTGTGTACTACGGCAACATCGGTGACAAGGCTGTTGTTTCCTACAGATACATCGATAAATATGATCCGCAGGCATATAACATCCGCGGAACACTGAAAGAGAATGCGAATGAAAATGTATTCACATTCACATACAAGCTGCGTCAGGGCGAAGTGCAGAGCCAGAGCAGCAGAGAACCCGGAAGTCCGGCAGGCACAGGCAATGCCAGCGGCAAAGCCAGCACATACGGAAGCGGAGACGCACCGGTAGAAGTGCTTGATCTTGATACACCGAAAAGGCTGCAGGAAACAGCAGCGGCTGCTGAAGCATCTGTATCCGCTGAACCTGCACCGAAAGCAGACAACGGCATCAGCTGGGCAGCTGCAGGTCTTTCAGGCATTGGCGGTATCGGTATTGTTTCACTGATCTGGGTACTGCTGAAGAGAAGATAAGAGGATAATGAAGAACCGTTCATCTTCCCAAATTCCAAAGAAATCATTGGGCAGGAGGATTCTTCCTGCTCTTTGCAGTATTACAGGATTGGTTCTGTTATTAAGCGTAATTGCACTGTTACTGCCGTCTGTACTGCCAAAATTCACGGATTATGAAGTCTATACAGTCGTCAGCGGCAGTATGGAACCAGTCATTCCAATCGGCAGTATGGTGATTACAGAACCTGTAGAACCTGAATATCTGGAAAAAAGAGATATTATTGCCTATTCAAGCAATGGCACTGTTGTCATACACAGAGTCAAAAACAACAATCCTTTTGAGGGCAGACTTGTTACCAAAGGGGATGCAAACGAACAGGATGATATTGAACCTGTGATCTATGCCAATGTCATAGGCAAAGTGATTTATCACTTCAGATATTTAGGAGATATCGAAACATATTTAACAACAACTGCAGGAAAGATTTACGTGCTGCTGGTCATCGCATGCGGCATCATGTTTCAGATTCTTGCCGCAGAGCTGAGAAAATAACTATTTTTATTCA
>ONSK01000159.1 GCA_900320455.1 uncultured Erysipelotrichaceae bacterium
ATGGATATTCCGCCGCTGATCCTGCATAAGCTGACCGGTGTCAAGATTTCCACCCTTGTCATGGTCACCGACGCGCTGACGGTAGCGCTCGGCATTGTGGCATACGATATCGCGGTTGCTTTGATCGGACTGATTTCCGTCTTCGCATCAGGCTTCGCGATTGACCGTGTTCTTTCCATCGGCTCCGGTATGGATGCCAAGTCCGTGCAGATCATTTCTGAGCGCTGGGAGGAAATTAAGTGTAGAATTAACAGTGAACTTGACAGAGGAGTCACCATCCTGGAAGGCCGCGGCGGCTTTACCGGCGACAGGAAATTCGTTCTTCTCTGCGTGGTTTCCGCCAAGCAGTACAGCAATCTGCTTGAAATGATCAACGAGATTGACGAACATGCCTTCGTCATCACCACCGATGCATCGGATATGCACGGTGAAGGTTTCACATACAGTTCACCTAATATCTGATGTTTCTCAATCTTTCATATGTTAGAATACCTTGGTATCAATATGCTTCTGATACAGAAAGGAGGGACACATGATCGAATGCACAAATGTCTTCAAGCGCTACCGCAACGGCACACAGGCGCTTTATGATATTAATGTTAAGATCGAGCAGGGGGAATTTGTCTACATCATCGGTCCTACCGGTTCCGGCAAATCCACTCTGATCAAACTTCTTGACGGAGAAGAAACACCGACAAAAGGTTCCGTGAAAGTCGTCGGAATCGATGTCGGAAAACTGCATGGCAGACAGATTCCGATCTACCGCAGAAATATCGGCGTTGTCTTCCAGGATTACCGTCTTCTCCCGGCAAAAACAGTATTTGAAAACATTTCCTATGCTCTGGAAGTGATTAATATGAAAAAACCGCAGATCCGCAAGCGCGCCAAAGAGGTGATGAACGTCGTCGGCCTCAGTGAAAAAGGAAGCGCTTTTCCGCATGAGCTCTCCGGCGGACAGCAGCAGCGTGTAGCGATTGCCCGCGCCATTGCCAACCGCCCGAAGGTGCTGATTGCGGACGAGCCGACCGGCAACCTGGATCCGGGCAAATCAGATGAAATCATGGACCTGCTGGAAAAGATCAATGAGACATACGGAACAACGATCCTGATGGTCACCCATGATCTGACGCTTGTCAACAAGCACCGCAAGAGAACGGTGGTTCTGGAACACGGACACATCGTCGCAGACCTTGCGGAAGGAGGCTATGTGCGCCATGATCAGTAGATCACTCAGAGAAGGATTCCGCGGTGTCAGCAGACACTGGGCAATGTCCATATCCTCGGCAATCGCGGTCACGATCACGCTGATCATCATCAGCATTTTCATCATTTTCTCCTGGCATCTGGATAAATTCACCCACAGCGTGGAATCCTCCGTGCCGATTTCAGCGCAGATCGCGCCTGCCTATGAAGCGGCAGCGGATGAGGAACGCATCAAAGAGGCGATCCGTGCCATCAACGGTGTCAACACAATCACATTCCGCACCAAGGAAGAGGAACGTGATTTCTATATCAATTCCTATGATTCAGAAGACGCAAGAGAGCTGTTCAGCGAAATCTACGAGGGTGATGACAACCCGATGCTGGATGCTTATTACGTCACTGTCAATAGCGGTGCCCAGCTGGAGGAAATCACTGCGGAAATCCGCCAGATCCCGGGTATTTACAAAGCATCGTACGGCGAACAGAGCACGGTTTCCCTGATGGAGGCGATGTTCAACGTCCGCCGGTTCGGTCTGTACTTTGTCATCGCCATGGGACTGCTCGCGGTATTCCTGATTTCCAATACCATCAAGCTGACGATCGCCGCAAGACAGGATGAAATCACCATCATGCGCAATGTCGGCGCTACCAACCACTTCATCCGCGCGCCGTTCCTCTGGGAAGGCGTGTTTACCGGACTGATCGGTGCTCTGGCTCCGATCGGACTGTCCATCTGGGGCTATATGGCAGCCTATCGTCAAACGGGAGGCATTCTGTTCTCCAACATGTTCAAGCTGTCACCCCCGGATCCTTACGTATACTATCTTGCAGGAGTACTGGCAGTCCTCGGTGTTGTCGTCGGATTTGTCGGCAGCTGGCTGTCTGTCTCCAAATATCTGAGGTGGAAGAGATGAAACGGAAGCTGATCAGAATCGCAGCGGCTCTGTCCGTTGCCCTCAGCACCGTCATGGCAGTGCCTGCCCAGGTGCTGGCGGAAGAACCCGGCTATGACGAAGATCCGAAATACTGGGAAAACAAATGCGTTTCCAGGTCGGAATACAAGGATGAACAGGAAAAGAAGGCATGCGACGCGTACAAGGCATACCTTTCCTCGCAGAAGAGCGATCTCAACAAGCGTCTGAAGGAAATTGAATCCCAGAAGAATGAGATTGCCAAGAACCTCGCATCCTACAGCAAACAGAGAGAAGAACTGCAGGCAGACATCGATACCCTGCAGGTTCAGATCGATTCCAAGCAGAAGGAGATCAACAACAAGCAGGCGGAAATCGACGCCAAGCAGGTGGAAATCGATGCCAAGCAGGCAGAGATCGATGCCAAGCAGATCGAGATCGATCAGACCCAAGCGGAAATCGATGAACTGAAAGGCAAGCTCGGTCAGAGAATGCGCAATGCCCAGCTGACAATGCGCACAAACAAATACTTCGATATCATCATGGGCGCTTCCTCCTTTGAGGAACTGCTGAGAATCCTGAACGGTCTCAACAGCATCGCCCAGTATGACCAGAACATGATGTCTGATCTCAAGGACCTGAAGGAACTGCTCGATACCCAGAAGGCACAGATGGAAGCGATCATGCAGCTGATGGAACAGGCCAAGGCGGAAATGGAAACCGCCAAGGCGGAACTGGAAGAGCAGAAGAAGGAAATCGAGAAAGAACAGGATGAACTTCTGATCAAGAAGAAACAGGTAGAAGTCATCGAACAGGCATATGAAGAGAAGTACGAAGAGATCGAAGCGGAAGGAAACAAGTATGCTGCTAACATCTCTGCGTTAAACAAAATGATCACCGATATTGCCAATACCGGTGTGCTTGACAAGGTCGTATCCACAAGCGGCTGGACAGTACCTGTCCCCGGCGCGAGAAGAAGCGCGGGTACATGGCGCTACTCCTCCGGCGCAACACATCTCGGATATGACTTCGCAATCTCCGCGGGTTCGCCGATTTACGCGGCAGCCAACGGCGTCATTCTCAATAGCGTCAACGGATGCCCGACGTATGGCGGACTGGGAACCAAGTGCGGACACCAGTACGGCGGCACGTCCGGCGGCGGCAACCAGATCTACCAGCTGGCAACCGTCAATGACAAACTGTATGGACTGCGCTATCTGCATATGATGCTGAACAGTCCGATCGCGGCAGGAACCGTTGTCAAGGCCGGCCAGCAGATCGGCAAGGTCGGATCATCCGGCAACAGCTCAGGACCGCACTGCCACGTGGAAATCATCTACCTCGGCAGCGCTTCAAACTTCTCATACTACGCCCAGCACTGGAACGGCGATCTGTCGTTCGGCGCAGGCTGGAAGGGCAGCGATAGAAAGTGTGACTCCGGTTACGGCGCACCGTGCCGCATCCGTCCGGAATCCGTATTCGGAAGCTGATACAACTGAAGAGACCGCAGATCCGGTCTCTTTTTAGAAAAAAGAGGAAGGAGGCATTTCATGAGTGAGGAAAACAGAATGCCGGAAGAAAACCAGAGTGAAGATACACTTCACCGTATCAAACTGACCAGACATCTCTGGCCGGATGAGCGCGCTCTGAAGAACGCGGAAAAGAAAGCAGCCAGAATGAAAATCATGATGATTGCCTTCACAGTGCTTGCCCTCGTATTCGGCTGGCTTGCGGGATCCATATTCCCGGCTCCCGGCACAAGCGGCTGGCGGGCAGGATCCAAGGCTGTCTCCAGACTGGATTCCTCGCAGAAAGTGGAAGCGCTTCTGAAAGTCATGGAAGAAGACTGGTTCTTCGGAAAGGATATCGAGGATCTCGATACCAGACTGACAGACCAGGCATTATACGGCATCACCGACAATGAGGAAGACCCCCATACGGAATACATGTCCGCCCAGGAGGTCAAGGACTTTGTGCAGTCCATCAACCGCGACTTTGTCGGCATCGGCGTGGAATTCGTATCCGATAACGGCGTTTCCATCGTCCAGAAGGTATTCCGCGGCACACCGGCAGACAAGGCAGGCGTCAAGGCAGGCGATATCTTTTCCAAAGTGGATGGAAAAGACGTCGAAGGCATGACTTCCGATGCCCTCAAGGAACTGGTTGTCGGCGAGGAAGGAACGAAAGTCACAATTGAATTCCTCCGTCAGGGACAGCCTGTCACACTGACAATCACCAGAGGAAAGGTCTCCGCTACGGCATACGGCTATGTGATGGATGACGGAACAGGCTATCTGCTTCTGTACCAGTTCGGTGAAGGCACACCGGATGAAGTATCCAATTACATGGATGACTTCGAGGAAAAAGGCGTGAAGAAGCTGATCATTGACCTGCGCGGCAACGGCGGCGGATATCTCGATTCCCTGGAAAAGATCGCCGGCAGATTCCTGAAGGCAGGAACGGTGATCATGAAACAGGAATACCGCGACGGCTCCGTTGAAGAGACAAAGGCAGGCGGAAACAGACAGATCGACGTGGATGGCATCGTTATTCTCGTGGATGAATACACAGCCAGCGCTTCCGAAGTGCTGACGATGGCACTGAAAGAACAGCGCGATGACGTTACGGTCATCGGCACAAAGACATACGGCAAGGGAACCGTGCAGATCACAAGAATGTTCTCGGATGATTCCGCGATCAAATACACAACTTCCAAGTGGCTCTCACCGTCCGGTGTCTGGGTCAACGGAACAGGCATTGAACCGGATATCACCGTCAATGTCCACAAAGTCATCAAGACAGCCTGGGCTGAAATGAAGGATGAAGATGAATTCCATCCGGATTCTGTCAGTGACGCGGTAGCCAATGCCCAGCTCGCACTGGATTATCTCGATTACACGATTGACCGCACCGACGGCTACTTCTCTAAAGCGACATCCGAAACTCTGAAGCTGTTCCAGAAGGACCACAATCTGGAAGAAACAGGCATCCTTGACAGCGTGACGTTCAAGGCTCTGTATTCGGCAGTCGTCATGGACTACAACACGACAACAAAACACGACGTGCAGCTCCACAAGGCACTGGAGGTGCTGAATGGCTGACCGTTTTGAACTGGTTTCGCCCTTCAAGCCGACCGGCGATCAGCCCCAGGCAATCGATGAACTCGTCAGAGGTCTTCAGGAAGGAAAAAAAGAACAGGTGCTGGAAGGTGCCACAGGTACCGGAAAGACATTTACCATGGCCAATGTGATCGAACGGATCAACCGTCCCACACTGGTCTTTTCCCATAATAAGACCCTGGCAGGACAGCTGTATTCCGAGTTCAAGGAACTCTTTCCCAAAAACAGAGTGGAATTCTTCGTTTCCAACTTCGACTACTACCAGCCGGAGGCATATGTGCCGAAGAATGACATGTATATTGAAAAGACAGCAGCCATCAATGAGGAACTGGATATGTTCCGTGAGAGCACACTGAATTCCCTGCTGGAAAGAAGAGATACGATCGTGGTCGCATCCGTTGCCTGCATCTACGCGGCATCCGATCCGGTTGAATACAAAAACATGTTCGTCACGATCAGAGTGGGAGAAAGCTATGACCGCAACGCCCTGCTCAGAAAGTTCGTTGAACTGCAGTATACAAGAAATGACGTTGAACAGAGCAGGGGAACAATGCGCATCCGCGGTGATGTCATTGACCTGACGCCTTCCTATACGGACAAGTTCAATATCCGCATTGAACTGTTCGGCGATGAGATCGACCGTATCACGGAAGTAGATCCCATCACCGGACACACAATGGAAGCCTATCAGTTCTACAACATCTTCCCGGCCAGCGGCTACGCCAGATCAAAGACAACGATGATGCGTGCCTGCGATGATATTGAAGCGGAACTGGAAGAGAGACTAAAATACTTCAAGGACAACGGCAAGCTGCTGGAAGCGGAACGCCTCGAGCAGAGAACCCGCTTCGATCTCGAA
>ONSK01000119.1 GCA_900320455.1 uncultured Erysipelotrichaceae bacterium
AAAGATCTGATGTTTCAATCCGGATAACTATCCATTTTCTTCCCTTTCCCATGGGAAAGGGCTTGATTTATTTATAGTTATCTTTTTTATTGTTCACTCATATCCTAAATGTTAGAGTTTACTCTAAGTCAAGCATGTTCTGTTATTTTTTCCATTCTTCGGGAAGATATGCCATTGTCGCTTCAATCATGTCATCCACAAGACTGGAGATTTCTTCTTCAGAAGGATGATGGGCGATGACGGCAGGATCGTTCCGGAATGCCTCTTTGACAAGTTCACGGCACTCTTCCGGCTTCATACCTTCCGTAATGACGATAGCAGCCTTCAAAATCCGCTCATGGTTGTCAACATGCGGTGTGATCAGTGCCTTCAGCTCTTCGGTAAGATCGCCGGCATAGACCGGTTTTACGCTGTCACGGGAGAAGACAGCGTTGGTTTCCACCACCGTATCCTTTGGAAGATTGCCAATCTGCAGAGCGGTGTTCGGAAGATTGACATTGGATACGACACGGCAGAGCCCCAGCAGCGCCTTGATCAGCAGCACGCCTTCCTCACCCGTGGAAACAAGCGGAATCTCCTCTTCCCCTTTCAGAAGACGCTCGGAGCGGACAAGACGGTTTTTCAGATCGTTCTTGCGCCAGGATACCGGCGTTAAACTGAACATCCAGGATCTTACTGTTTCCGGATCGTTCAGATATTCATTTCCCGGCATGAATTTCGCCAGGTGTCTGTCACCGGCAGCGGCGATCGCGCCGTATCTGCGGAAGAGATCCATCTTCACCCGGTGACCGCAGGCAAACACGTCATCCATCCATCCCTTGTCGGAAGCGGCGATGCCGGCTGTATATCCTTCTTCAAAATGTTCATCGATATACTTCGCGTAAATCAGGAAGAGATCTCTGCCATGGCAGGAAGCTTCCGTGAACCATGTGAAATGGTTGATGCCGATGACATTGACGATGATGTCATGCCAGTCTTCCACTGTCTCGCCTGTTGTTTCCTCGAAGATTCCCTTCAGCACCTTCATCGTGTTGAATACCTCGTGGCAGCAGCCGAAGGCTTTGATTTCCGGATAGACGCTGTACAGTGTCTTGACAAGCAGTGACATCGGGTTTGTGTAGTTGATGACCCATGCCTCAGGCGCGTGATCCGCCGCCGATGTAGGCAATCTGGATGTCTTTTACCTTTGTTCCATTGATAAACTCCATACAATTCTCCTTTGGTTGAATCTTTTTTCGCACTGTCATTATACATGGTGTCGCTGACAGGCAAATTCAAAACGCATCACTGATATACAAAACCGGCAGAAGCGGCGAGCACTGTATGGTATATTGTTAACAGAGAAAGAACGTTAAGAAAATGATCAATCTGAGATATTTGGAAACCTTTATCCGGACAGCGGACTGCGGCAGTTTCCACAAGGCATCGGACGCGATGTTCATCACCCCTTCCGCCGTCATCAAACAGATCGACGCCCTGGAGGAAGAAACCGGAACGATTCTGTTTGAGCGCACATACCGCGGACTGAAACTGACCGCTTCCGGCAGGTCCCTGTATACCGATGGAAAGGTATTGCTGGACTACGCGGAACATGCCGAGCAGCGTGCCCGCAGTGCCGGTGAAGACAGCGATGACGTGCTGCGTGTCGGCACTTCCCCTGTCACCGGTGCCGAGCTTGTGACTGATCTCTGGCAGAAGATCTATCCCTCCTGGCCGGAGCTGAAGATTCAGATCATTCCCTTCCAGAACACACCGGAAAAAGTCATAGACGTGTTCGAGTCACTGGGAAAGGAAATCGATCTGATCACCGGTATCTGCGATGAAACGCATCTTGCCTACAGAAAATGCGCAGGCACTCCGGTGGAACAGGTCAGCGTCGATATCGCCGTCTCATTCCGCCATCCGCTGGTGAATGCCGAGATCGCCGGTCCCGGTGTTCTCCGTGATGAAAAAGTCTATCTTCTTTCGGAAGGAAAGATGGATACCATGGACAGGATCCGTCATGATCTGAAGCATACATATCCCGAGATCCAGATCATGGACTTTGATTTCTTCGGCATGGACGTGTTCAACAGATGTGAAAAAGAAAATGCCGTGCTGATCACGACAGCGCACTGGATCAAGGCCCATCCGATGCTGAGGCTGGTGAAGATGGACTGGGACTACACGGTTCCCTACGGTCTGCTCTATTCCAGAACACCTTCTCCCAAGATCAGAAGATTCCTGTCTCTGATCAAAGAGTGAATACCTTTTGGTATACACTGATTTCCAAAGTGAGACTTCCTGCGATATCCGGTAATTGCTATGATCTAAGTGCAAGGAGAACAGGATATGAGACTGGAAGGAAAAACAGCACTGATTACCGGCGGCGGAACAGGCATCGGCCTTGAGATCGCCCGCATGTATGCTTCAGAAGGCGCATACGTTTACATCACCGGAAGACGTGAGAACAAGCTTCAGGAAGCAGCGGAAACAATCGGCGGAAACTGCGGCTACATGGCAGCGGATGTTGCGAAGAAAGAGGACATGTTAAAGGTTGCGGAAAAGATCAGAGCAGAGCGCGGTCAGGTTGACATCGTCATCTGCAACGCCGGTGTCGGCAACTACATTCCGCTGACAGACATTACGGAAAAAGAATTCGACAGAGTCATGCATACGAATGTGCTCGGTTCCTACTTCACCGTGCAGGCATGCCTGCCGCTGATGAAAGAAGGATCCACGATCATCCTGAATACATCAGTGACCGTATCCCTCGGCCTGAAGGACTTCAGTCTTTATATCGCCGCAAAGAGCGCGGAGAAATCATTCATCCACACCTGGACAAATGAGCTCAGAGACAGAAAGATCCGCGTCAACGCGATCGCACCGGGCATCATCCCCACTGACGCTGCCGGCAAGGAACTGGGCAGATCGGAAGAAGAGGAAATGGAACGCCGTGCTTACCGCGCGACACTGATTCCCGCCGCAAGAGTCGGCCATGTTTCCGATATCGCCAACTGTGCCGTATTCCTCGGCAGCGACGAATCATCCTACATCAACGGCGTGGAGATCCTCGTTGACGGAGGTCTTGCGGCAATCTATCCCGTAAAGCTTTAGTGCTTAAAATAAAAATGATAAGGAGAAAACAATTATGAGCAGAACATGGATCATTACAGGCGCTTCCGCCGGCGGTATCGGCGAAGGAATCGCAAGAGCAGTACTCTCACACGGTGACAATGCCGTCATCACAGCCAGAAGCCTTTCCAAGCTGGAAAGCATCGCCAATGAGTATCCGGAAACATGCCTTCCTGTCACTCTCGACATGTCTGACAGAGCACAGATGAAAGAAGTCGTCGCAAAGGCAGTTGAAAAGTTCGGAACCATTGACGTTCTCATCAACAATGCCGGACACGGCTACAGATCTTCCGTTGAAGAAGGTGAAGATGAAGCCATCCGCGAACTGTTTGAAACAAACCTCTTTGGTCCCACCAACATGATCAAGGAAGTTCTGCCGATCCTGCGTGAAAAGGGCGAAGGCGTCATCATGAACACAACAAGCATCGCCGCTGAGCGTTCCGCAATCGGCTCCGGCTACTACGCTTCTTCCAAGGCAGCCCTCGACCTTCTGACAGATGGTCTCTGCAAGGAGCTGGCACCTCTTGGCATCCGTGTCATGGTCATTGAACCGGGATCCTTCCGCACACACTTCTATGATGAAGCACTCAAGAGCGCGCCGCTCAAGGTAGATGCATACAAAGATTCCACATGGAAGAATGCCAATGCCGTAAACAAGAGACAGCAGCCGGGTGATCCGATGAAAGCCGGTGAGCTCGTCTACAGAATGGCATATGCCGAAGAAGCACCGTTCAGACTGCTTCTGGGCAGTGACGCTGTCAAGGCAGTTGTCACAACAGCTGAAGGCAGAATTGAGGAAGCGAAGAAATTCGCTGCTGATTCTGAAAGCACAAACTTCTAAACGATCAAAGGCTCCCGCGGGAGCCTTTTTCATTTACTGATCGAGCAGGCCGTACTGGCGGTATCTTTCCAGCATCCTGAGATACATCAGACGGTTGGCGAAATACTGGCGGTAGGTGGCAGTCTTTTCCTTGCCTGCCGCTTTCAGCGCTTCCATCTGTCTGTATTCTTCTTCTGCCTGTTTCTGCAGATCCGCAAGCATCTTTTCAAACTGTTCCAGTCTGTCCATATCAACGCTCTTTGCCGAGGAAGAAGAGACCAAGCATGCCGGGTCCGACATGAGCGCCGGAGAACGGTTCATGCGGACAGACAGTGATATCCGCGTCCGGTGTTTCCGCCAGGATCATATTCTTCAATGTTTCCGCATCGCTCAGACAGTCGCCGTGCGAGATAAACACCTTCGGCGCATTGTCATCAATTCTTTTCTCATGATACTTTGCGGCAAGCATCTTCACCGCTTTCTTTCTGCCGTGGCAGTTGGCGCAGCTGACAATATGACCGGTCGAATCACCGTACAGAATCGGCTTGATATTCAGCGCGGTGCCGACCATGGCAGTTGCCGTTGAGATCCTGCCTGTCTTCTTCAGGAAGTTCAGATCATCGACCGTGAAGTACTGACAGCAGTGCGGCACCATCTCATCGAGTTCTTCCGCTGCTTCCCGCCAGTCAACGTCTTCGCGTGAGAGTTCCGCTGCCCTGATCGCCAGCATGCCGTTTCCGAATCCGCATCCATGGGAATCCACGATATGAATGAAGCGGTCCTGGTACTGTTCCATCAGCTGTGAAGCAGCTGTATATGCGGCGTTGTATGTGCCGCTGATTCCCGAGCTCATCGCGATATAAATGATATCCAGTCCTTCTTCCAGAACAGACACAAAGCGTTCTAAGAACAGGCTTGTGTTCAATAAACTCGTCTTGACGGACACCCCTGCCCGCAGGCCTTCATAATAGGAATGCACGTCGAAGTGCTCAATATCTCCGCTGTATGTGCGCGGTTCCCCGTTCAGCGTATAATCGATCGGCAGAAGACGGATCCCCTCCAGAAGATTTCCGGGAAGATTCGCTGTACCGTCTGAAAAAACTGCAAATTTCATAAAGCCTCCAAATACCTGCGCGTAATACGCTCCTACTATTGTACTTCCAAACTGACAAAGCGGCATTGTTTCTTTTGTGCACAGAAAAAGTGTTTGCCGTTATGACAGACACTTTCCTCAAATTATTCAGTTGTTGCGGACAAAATCCATGGAAACCACAGCACCCGCGTCGTTGGTATAGAAGTCATAGGCGAAGAACATGTCGTTCGTCTCATCATAGTATGCCTTTGATTTCAGAGAACCGATGTTTTCCGGATTGAAGTAGTAGAAGCCTGCGTCTTCCAGCACCTTGATATATCCATCCAGGAATGCCTGAGCATCTGCCTCTGTCTTGAACGGCTGTGAGCAGGAGAGATAGATTCTGCCCGCGAAGGCACGTGTGTAGTAATGGTATCTGGAAATATCTCTTGCGAAGAAATTCTCCTGGAACTTCACCTCCGGGAATCCGGCTGCCTTGACCATCTCGGCGCATTTCTCAGCAGAAATTTCCTTTTCGTGTCTGAATGTTAACAGCCAGGAGCCATCCTCACTCAATCCGTATT
>ONSK01000151.1 GCA_900320455.1 uncultured Erysipelotrichaceae bacterium
GCCTGCTGTCTGCCGAGATCCGTCAGCGGCGCATCGCACCAGCCCTGGATTTTATGCGCAACATTGAACATCGTCTGACCGTGACGCATCAGATACAGTGTTTTCATGATTATATGCTCCTGTACATATCTGACTTCAGTATATCAGATTTGAAAAGAATGAATTACTGATTAATGCCCGTGACCGCAATGAAGTATTTGCTTTTGTGATATATGCCTAGTATCATTGAAACACATGAATGCGTCATGTGTTTTTCTTTGACGCATCATAATACAGGAGAAAGAGCAGAATGAAAATTGCGGTAACGTATGAAAACGGAAATGTCTTCCAGCATTTCGGAAGAACAGAAAACTTTAAAATCTATGAAATCGAAGATCAGATGATTATTTCCGAGAACGTCATCGGAAACAACGGATTCGGACATGAATCACTGGCGGAATATCTGAAGGATCTCGGCGTGGATGTTCTGATCTGCGGCGGGATGGGACCCGGCGCGCAGAACGCACTGGCTGAAGCCGGCATTGAAGTGTGCGCAGGCGCATCCGGCAGCGCGGATGAAGCTGTGACAGCTTACCTGAAAGGCGAACTGGTCAGCACAGGTGTCAACTGCGATCATCATGAACATGAACACGAGGAAGAATCCTGCTGCGAAGGCGGCGAGTGCGGCGCTGACTGTGCTTCCGGATGCGGCGGATGCTGCAGCGGCAGACCTCAGATCATCATGGAAGGCACCAATGCCGGCAAGACAGTCAGAGTCCATTACCGCGGTACACTGAATGACGGAACACAGTTCGATTCATCTTATGACAGAGGCACACCGCTGGAATTCATCTGCGGCGCAGGCATGATGATCCGCGGATTCGATCAGGCAGTTCTGGAAATGAAGAAGGGTGAAATCGTCAATGTTCACCTGATGCCGGAAGAGGCATACGGCATGCCGGATCCGAGAAACATCTTCACAGTCCAGATCAATGAACTTCCCGGTTCCGAAGACCTCACAGTCGGTGATCAGGTTGCCCTGCAGATGGCAGGCGGCTATCCGGTCCGTGCACTTGTCACAGACAAGACAGACACAGAGATCACATTCGATATCAACCACGAGATGGCAGGCAAGGAACTGAACTTCCAGATTGAACTGGTAGATATTCTGTAATAGAAAAGAGCATGTGAGTGCTCTTTTTTTGGCTATCTTAATGTAGAATGCTTTCCGTCCAGGGTGGCTCTGACAGCCCAGATCACAAGGCTGATGACGGACCATACAAACAGTACGGCACTGATCAGAATCATGATAAATCCCGCATTTTCACAGACTTCAGTTGCCAGCAGGATCGTCATGACACCATCGAAGAACAGCATCAGGCCAAACAGCATCAAAGCAACCGGCGGAAGAGCAATGATCCGCAGCCCGTAGTATCCAAGCAGAGAAACAAGCATCAGAACTGCCGCGATGCCTCCGGCTGTGCCATCCAGCCACACCAGTAACAGTGAAGCAACGGTGATCACGGTGCACAGTACAATCAGCGCCTTGCGGGAAAGCGGTGTAATGCCGCGTCTTATGCGCAGTTCCTTAAGCAGCTCTTTGTACCGGCTGTCTTTTCTGAACTGCGGCGTGCTCTGGGTGACGATCATGTTCTGAAGCTGTGTGTACTGGGCGTAGGAGAGGGGATACTGCTGAAGCAGATAGAGGAGTCTTTCCGGGGAAGGCAGTCTTCCTTTGTAGCGGATGATATTGCGCAGATCTTCCAGCTCAAAGTACTGTCTTCTGTCCGCGGCTGCCTGGCTGTCGGCTTCCTCGCTGATCAGCCGGAAGAATTCTTCCTGTTCTTCCGCTTCCCTGTCTGTTTCCGGATGGAATACTTCCTGAGTCTGCGGAAAGATGTCATCATCTGATGCATATGAATCAAGAGGAACGGAAGAGACATGTTTTCTTGTCAGTGTCCTGTATGCCTGCTGGATTGCCGCAAAGCCGGCAGGATCTTCTTCCGGATGAATGTGAGATGTCAGCTCTCTGTAGGCATCACGGATTTCTTCTTCCGTGCTGTCTGCACTGACACCGAGGATTTGTCTGGCCTTCAGCTGATCCATTTGGAGAAGACCTCCCATTCCTCAGGCTCTTCGTTTTCCTCTTCCTTCACTTCTTCTTCAAAAGAAGACAGGAAGTCATCTGTATCAAACAGTTCCGCGGTTTCTTCCTGGGACAGGATTTCCCGGATTCTTTTCTTCAGCTTTTCAATACGGTAGACATTCTGGCTTTCCAGTGTGCTTTCATAGAACGAAAGCAGATCCATAAACCATTCCTGTCTTGATCCAGTGCTGTTTTCCGTCAATGCGATCAGACGTTCTTTCAGTTCTTTGTTCTCTTCCACGTCACGCGGATGAATCTTCAGCTTTTCCAGTCTTGCGATCTGTTCCTTCACTTCCTCTTCATCCATGCGGTCAGAAATGACACGGCTGATCGTTTCACCGGTGGAGGTGATGGTGCAGTCCACCAGAAGGATGCCGTTGATATCATAGGTATAGCGGACAGATACGGATTCCGCTCCTTTTTTGTTTTTGGGAATATTGATCACATACTTGTCGAGCAGTCTGTTCTGATCGGCATATACAGCTTCGCCCTGCAGAACGGTGATATCCATCTTGTCCTGGTTGTCACGGATCGTATAGAACTTCTTCTCAATCGAACAGGGAAGGATGGAATTGCGGGGAATGATGACGGTGCTGTAGTCTCTTGCCGGCACCGCTTCATTGTAGGTTGCCTGGGAAAGAGAGAAGGGACAGATATCGGAAAGGATATACTGCTTGACGCCTTCCTTGCGTTCCTTGATGCCGCAGAACAGTCCGACGCCTTCCGCGACCAGCTCATCGCAATGTTCTGAGACAAACGGTGTCTTCTTGAACAGAAAGCGGATATAGGACTGGATCAGAGGCATTTTGCTGGAACCGCCGACCATGATGATCTGTTCGATATCGGATGTATTGACTTCAGCGTCACGGATGACACGGCTGATGACATTCTTGATCTTTGTCAGGATGCCTTCGCTTTCTGAGGCAAGGCGCGTCAGCGTGTAATGGCTGCTCAGCAGCTGATCATCCAGGCGGAATGTCAGATCGGTTTCCTTTTCGGAAGAAAGCCTGATCTTGCACTGTTCCGCGGCCAGAAGCAGTGCTTCCTGTTCTGTTTCATCCAGCCGTTTGATATGGTGTTCATCCATGAAGCTTCTGGCAATCAGACGGTCGAAATCACTGCCGCCGAGGTTGTTGTCACCGGCAATCGCCAGGATGGAAACAACGGAACCGATGCAGTCGATGACTGTCACATCCAGTGTTCCGCCTCCGAAGTCGAATACCAGCGACATCTGTTCTTTCTGGTTTTCGTAATATGCCGC
>ONSK01000073.1 GCA_900320455.1 uncultured Erysipelotrichaceae bacterium
CATGCAGGTTGTGAAGATGCTGAAGGCGCAAGAGGGCATGCATGTGCTGGATGCCTGCGCGGCTCCCGGAACAAAGACACAGCAGATTGCCTGCGCCATGAATGACAAAGGAGAGATCACTGCCCAGGAACTGTATGAAAAAAGAACAGGTCTGATCAGTGAACTGATGGAGCGCACCGGCGCTTCCTGTGTCAAAGCTGTTACGGCTGATGCCACGGCAGCTGGGGCATATTCGGAGGAATCGTTTGAGCGGATCCTGATTGATGCGCCGTGTTCGGGACTTGGCGATCTTTCGCATAAGCCGGAGATCAGATGGCACCTGAAGCCGGAGAATCTTGATGAGCTGACTGCCATCCAGAAAGCAATCCTGAACGCCAACGCGCCGTATCTGAAGCGCGGCGGCATTCTTGTCTACAGCACATGCACGCTGAACAGGAAAGAGAATGAGAACATGGTCCGTGATTTCCTGAAGGAACATGAAGAATACGAGCTTCTTGAAGAGAAGACACTGTTTCCGTTCGAGGATGACGCGGACGGCTTCTTTTCGGCACGCATGCGCAGAAAATGAAACCATAAGAGCGAATTCACAAAGGATATGATAGAATACTTGTTATGCAGACGATATATGACCTTGATCTGAAAGATATGGAAGCCTGGATGGCAGAGCACGGACAGAAGCCGTACCGCGCCAGACAGCTTTTTTCGTGGGTGTACCGCAGACGCGCTGAATCATTCAGCGTGATGAGCGATCTCCCGAAGAATATTATTGAAGCACTTGAAAATGAATTCTGCCTGATGCCTCTGCATGAGGCGGAGCGGCAGACTGCCCGTGACGGCACAGTGAAGTATCTGTTTGAAATGAATGACGGCGCCTCAGTCGAGGCGGTGCTCATGCATTTTCACTTCGGTGATTCACTCTGCGTCTCCTCGCAGATCGGCTGCAACATGGGATGCACGTTCTGCGCTTCAGGACTTCTGAAAAAGCAGAGAGACCTGACAGCCGGCGAGATGGTCGGTGAAGTGATGTATGTTCAGAAGATGCTGGATGAAACCGGCGGCAGAGTTGACAACATCGTCATCATGGGAACGGGCGAACCCTTCGACAACTATGACAATGTCATGAAATTCTGCTCGATCGTCAACAGTGATCACGGACTGGCGATCGGCGCAAGGCATATCACGATTTCCACCTGCGGCATCGTTCCGAAGATCGACGCGTTTGCGGCCGGACATTACCAGTACAACCTGGCAATTTCCCTGCACGCTCCGAATGACGAGCTGAGAAGAAAGCTGATGCCGGTGGATCATGCCTATCCGCTGGATACACTGATGGCGTCACTGCGCCGTTACAGCGAGGATAACCACAGAAGGATCACATTCGAATATATTCTTCTGAGCGATGTCAATGATACCGATGCGCACGCTGTGCAGCTTGCGGATCTGATCAGAGGCATGAATGCTTATATCAATCTGATTCCCTATAACCAGGTGGATGAAAACGGATACCGGACAGCCGGCGAAAAGAAAGCGCTGCATTTTTATGACGTTCTCATGAAACACGGAGTCAAGGCCACACTGCGTTCCAGGCACGGCGATGATATCGACGCGGCCTGCGGACAGCTGCGTGCGAAACACGAGAAAGCGAAAAACAATGCATGAAATATTACGGAACAACCGATAAAGGTAAAGTCAGAAAGAACAACCAGGACAGCTATGTCATCGCCAGCAACGGAGCAGACGATGTTTTTGCGATTGTCGCGGACGGCATCGGCGGAAACAGCGGCGGTGATATCGCCAGCCGCCTTGCGGTATCGCATTTCTCAAAGGCTTTCAGCGAGACAGACGGCTTTTCCGATGCCCGCGCAGTCCGCGAGTGGATCAGCCGCCATGTGACGATTGCCAATACGCTGATCTATGAATACGGCTCCCAGCATCCTTCCCTGAAGGGAATGGGAACGACACTGTGCGGCGCGATGATCACGGGCTTCGGCACTTTTATCGTCAACATCGGTGACAGCCGCGCATATACATGGAGCTATTACGGACGCATGGCGCAGGTCACAATGGATCATACCCTCGTCAACGACATGTTGATGCATGGGGAGCTGACGCCGGAAGAGGCGAAGACATTTCCCCGCCGCAATGTGCTGACAAACGCGCTCGGTGTCTGGGAGACTGTTCGAAGCGATATCGATCTCCATCAGGAAAAGATGGACGGACTTCTGCTGTGCAGTGATGGTCTGCACGGCTACGTCAGTGAGGACAGGATCCGCGAAATCGTACTGAACCGGGATATGGATCCGGCGCTGCGGGCCCGCAGACTGATGCGCTCAGCCCTCGATGCCGGCGGATATGACAATGTGACAGTGATTCTGATTGAGCTGGAAAGGGAGCCTGAATGACTACGGGAAGCAGAAAAAATGTAATTGCCAACCGTTATGAAGTCGTCCAGCATATCGGCCAGGGAGGCATGGCAGATGTCTTCCGGGCTGTGGATACGATTCTCAACAGGGAGGTTGCGATCAAGATACTGAGGGCGGATCTGAGCACGGATGCCGTCAGTATTCTGCGTTTCGAAAGAGAAGCGCAGGCAGCCACGGCGCTTGCTCATCCCAATATCGTTGAGATCTATGACGTCGGGGATTATAAAGGACACCATTATATCGTTATGGAATACGTCCCCGGCAGAACGCTGAAGCAGGTGATCAAAGCCAGAGGACCGCTTCTTCCCGAAGAGGCTGTTGATATCATGAAACAGCTGACAAGCGCGGTGGCAGAAGCCCACAGCCGCGGTATTATTCACCGCGACCTCAAGCCGCAGAACGTCATCGTCAAGGCAGACGGATCCGTCAAGATCCTGGACTTCGGCATTGCCACGGCGAAAGGCTCGATGCAGCTGACGCAGGCGAACAACGTCATGGGAAGCGTGCACTACCTGGCGCCGGAACTTGCCAGAGGAGAAGCCGCTTCACCGCAGTCAGACATCTATGCCCTCGGCATCGTGATGTATGAAATGCTGACAGGAGATGTGCCGTTCAAGGCAGATCAGGCCGTGCAGGTTGCTCTCAAGCACATGAAGGAACCGCTTCCTTCCGTGCGGGAAATCAATCCGCTTCTGCCCCAGCCGCTCGAGAATATCATCACCCGTGCCGCAGCCAAGGATCCCAAGCAGAGATACCGCAGCTGCGATGACATGTGGCGCGATCTTTCCACGTGTCTGCGTGAAGAAAGACGGAATGAGGCGAAGCTCGTACTGCGTGATGAAACAGCCGAGAAGCCGGCAGAAAGCACGCAGAAGCAGCCTGAGAAGGCAAAGCCTGAAACAACCCGCAGGTCAAACAGCACCGACCGTTCCGGAAAAAATAAAAAGAAGAAAAACGAGGACAAGCGTCCGCTCAGAATGATCATCGGACTGATCGCGGGAATTGCCGCGGCAGCATTGCTGCTGACACTGGTCGGCACCGGCGTGATCCGTTTCGGGCCGAAGATGGTTACCGTTCCGAATCTTGAAGGAATGACGATCAGCGAAGCGAGGGATGAATGTGACCAGGATGGCCTGGTTCTTGATTCCAGGGATATCAATTACATCCTCACTGTGGATACGGAGAAGGGAAAAATCATCTCCGTCGATCCGGAGATCGGCTCCTCAGTGGAAGAGGGTACTTCCATCAGCGTGACAGTCTCTTCCGGTATCGGTGTCTATGTGGAAGACTTTGCGGCAAGCGGAATGAACATCTCCGAAGCTGAGGCATATATCAGCGAGAAATACAAATACGTGCATCTGACGATCGTTGAAGAAGCAAGCGAGACAGTTGAACCGGGACATATCATCCGTCAGGAACAGCTGGCGCCGGGCTATCTGTTTGATCCGCAGAGTGCCGGTTCCATCACGCTGGTTTATTCGGCATATCCGAGCATCACGATTCCTTCTGATATCATCGGCAAGCAGATCGATGAGGCAGTCGCTCAGCTGCAGGCAATGCATCTGACAGTGCATGCCAGCAACATTGATGTCACTTCGATGAGCCAGGAGGAGCTGGATCAGCTCCAGGTCGGCGTCGTGATCCGCAGCGATCCCGAACCGGGAACGCAGTATACCCAGAAAGAAACGAATTATATTGTGCTTTATTACTACTAGAGAGGAAAGAATGCAGGCCAGAATCGTCAAGATCGTTTCAAAAGAATATACACTGCAGCTGGATGACGGCAGCCGTGTCAAAGCCACGATGATGGGAAGAGTCCGTCTGCAGGACAAGCCGGTGACCGGCGATCTCGTGGAATATGAAGAGGAGAACGGTCATTACGCTGTCATTAAGATCATGCCCAGAAACAACCGTCTGATCCGTCCGGCAGTTGCCAATGTGGATCAGGCACTGATCGTGATGAGCGTGAAGGATCCTGATTTCAGCACAGCGCTGATCGACAGGCTTTCCATCCTGATCATGTATGCCGGCGTAAAACCGGTACTGATCGTGACCAAGTGCGATCTTGGCATCGATGAGAAGACAGAACGTGAGATCAGGGAATATGAAAACGGCCCTCTGCAGGTCATCAGAACCGCCAGGGATACCCTGGATCCGGCGTTGGCTGGTGTTCTGAAGGGAAAGATCTCCGTATTGACAGGACAGAGCGGTGCCGGCAAGAGCACGCTGCTGAATACCCTGGATCCGGATTTCCATCTGGCAACGCAGGAGATTTCCAAAGCACTCGGAAGAGGCAAGCACACAACAAGGCACAATGAGCTTCATGAAGTTGCCGGCGGTCTTGTCGCAGATACACCGGGCTTCAGCTCGCTGGACTTCTCAAGAATCTCAAAATATGATCTGGCCCAGTATGTTCCGGACTTTGTGCCGTATATCGGCGCATGCCGGTTCAATGACTGCATTCATCAGAATGAGCCGGACTGCAGTATCAAAAACGCGGTAGAGCAGGGACTGATTCCCCGCACGAGATATGAAAATTATCTGCAGGTGCTGCAGATGATCCTGGACAGGAAGGAGAAATACATATGATCACAGCTCCATCAGTATTATCTTTGGATTACAGCAGAATGAAGGAACAGGTGGATGAACTGAATGCCTCCGGCGCCCAGTGGATCCATTTTGACGTCATGGACGGACATTTCGTTCCCTCGCTGACATTCGGACCGGAAATCCTGAAAGGATTCTGCGGCATGTCAGACCTTGTCAAAGACGTGCATATCATGGTCACAGATCCGATGCATTTTGCGGAAGTATTCGCAAAGGCAGGCGCTGAATACATCACATTCCATTACGAGGCATGCAAAGACATTGATGAAATCCGCCGCATTGCGGAAACGATCCGCAGTCTTGGCTGCAAGCCCGGTATTTCCATCAAACCGAAAACGGATACGGAAGTGCTGCGGCCGCTGCTCAAAGACTTTGATCTCTATCTGATCATGTCAGTGGAACCAGGCTTCGGCGGACAGAAATTCATTCCCGAAGCGGAGGATAAAATCCGTGCGCTGCGCAAGATGCTGGATGAGGCGGGCTCCGATGCCCTGATTGAAGTGGACGGCGGCATCAATGCCGAGACCGGCAGAATCTGCGCTGAGGCAGGCGCTGACGTGCTTGTGGCCGGATCCTATGTATTCAAAAACGACATCAGGAAGGCAGTGGAATCCCTGTGCACACTGCGGTAATTATTCTCGGCAACGCGGTATGGATTCCGCGCTGCAGTGATGACTGCATCGGCGCTGACAGAGGTGCTCTGATCACCGCGAAGAACAATATCCGCATGAAGGCAGCCATCGGGGATTTCGATTCCGTGACGGATGAGGAATTCGCTCTGATCAGTGAATGGGCGGATGAAGTGATCCGTCTGAATCCCATCAAGGATGATACCGACAGCGAAGCGGCAGTCCGGTTTGCCCTGGAAAGAGGATATGATCATATTCTTCTCTGTTCCGAGCTTTCCGGAAGAGCCGACCATACCGTTGTCAATCTCCGCCTGATCGGACAGATGCCGGGAATCCTCGAACTGTGCGACAGTCAGAATCATGTGTCCGCTTATCAGAAAGGCGTGTATCGTATTTCGAAAGGGAATATGAAATATATCTCGCTGTTTGCGGAAGAGGCATGCGTTACGTTCGAGCAGGTCAGCTATCCGCTGTATGAAAGACACCTGACATACAGAGATCTCTATACGGTTTCCAATGAGATCATTGGAAAAGAAGCAATCCTGACAGTTCATGAAGGAACTGTTCTGGTTATCCAGTCAAATGACATAAAAAAGACCTCCTGACGGAGATCTTCTTTATTTTTAACGGAATGTTCTTTACTCTGCAGCCTTGGATGCTTTTTTAGCATTGCCCTTTAATGTTCTGAGAGCGCGGGCAGAGACTTTGATCGTCTGGGGCTTGCCATCGACTACTACATGAACTTTCTGCAGATTGGGGTTCCACTTGCGGCGGGTAGCACGCAGGGAATGCGAACGTGCGTTTCCCGACATAGGTTTTTTACCGGATACGGCACAAACTCTGGACATACCATAACCTCCTTCACTTACAA
>ONSK01000133.1 GCA_900320455.1 uncultured Erysipelotrichaceae bacterium
ACGGCTGAATATCGCTTTTGGCGAAGACACCGCAGCGTGAGGCAATTGTGTATGTCCGCTTTGCGCCAAGAGCGGCAGTGTCCATCTCATCAGCCTCCATTTTCAGCAGGGCAGCCATCTGATCGATAAAGGCACCGGTACCGCCGGCACAGGATCCGTTCATGCGGATCTCCATGCCGCCGCTCAGGAAGACGATCTTCGCGTCCTCGCCGCCGAGTTCAATAATGCAGTCGGTATCGGGCTGAAGCCTTTCTGCCGCGACTCTGTCCGCAAATACCTCCTGGATGAAAGGAATGCCGCAGCGCTCCGCAAGCCCCATGCCGGCAGAACCGCTCAGGGCAAACAGTGCTTTTCTTCCTTTCAGATAGTCATGATCTGCTTTTTCGAGCATCTCCAGAGTCTTTTCCCTGATATGTGAATAATGGCGTTCATAAGCTGAATAGATCAGTTTTTCATTGTCATCAAGAATGATACATTTAATCGTTGTTGAACCGATATCTAATCCTAAACGCATATTTTCTCCTGTAATAATCAGTAATTTTAGTACGCTTTTTTCCGATTTCAAATGATTTGCGCTTTTCCGTTTACAAATCCGCGGATGTGTCTGAAATACAGCAGCATATGCACGCATGCATTCTGATTAAAGGGATTGAAAACTTGTGATAGGATGATGTCAGACAATAAACGGAGGAAAACGATCATGAAATTCATAGAATTCGGACCTGAAAAAAAGCAGGTCTCCGTCATCGGCGCCGGATGCATGCGCATTGCCGGGATGGACAAGAACCAGGCAGATGAATTTGTACGCGCGGCACTGGATGGCGGCATCAATTTCTTTGATCACGCGGATATCTACGGCGGCGGCAGAAGCGAAGAGATCTTCGGCATGCTGTTTGAAAAGGATCCTTCTTTGCGCGATCAGATCTTCCTGCAGTCCAAGTGCGGTATCAGAAAGGGCATGTTTGATTTCTCAAAGGAATACATCCTGGAAGCGGTCAACGGCATTCTTTCCCGTCTCAAGACAGATCATCTTGACAGCCTTCTGCTGCACAGACCGGATGTGCTGATGGAACCGGAAGAAGTCCAGGAAGCTTTTGATGAACTGTACAAGGCAGGCAAGGTCAGAGCCTTCGGTGTATCCAACCAGAACAGATTCCAGATGGAACTGATGAAATCTGCAGTCACGTATGATCTCTGCGCTGATCAGCTTCAGATGTCGCTGGTACACACACCGGTCATCGATGCCGGACTGAACGTCAATATGGCAGATGCCCCGGCAATCATGCGCGATGGCGGCACGCTGGAATACTGCCGTATCAACAAGATGGCAGTGCAGTGCTGGTCACCTCTGCAGGCAGGCTACTTCGGCGGTGTCTTCCTGAACAAGGAGGAATACAAGGAACTGACTGCGAAGCTGAATGAAATCGCGGAGGAAAAGGGCGTCAGCGCTGACGTCATCGCCTACGCATGGCTGCTCAGGATCCCGGCAAAGATGCAGGTGATCACCGGCACAACAAACAGAGAGAGAATCGTCAATGCCGCAAAGGCAGCTGACATCGACCTTAAAAGAAGCGAGTGGTATGATCTCTACAGGGCAGCCGGAAACAGACTGCCGTAATTAAAAAAGAAAGGACTACAATGATCAGCAGCGAAAAACTACAGAAGTACAAAGACTGGATCTTCAGAACATCCGCTTACAGGATGGCGCTGAACATCATCAGTATTGACAAAATGACCGTCGCGCCGGCAGGAGGATCTGCCTACCGCGATGCCAGAACAGCCTTCCTTGCCGGAGAACTGTTCACGATTGAGACAGACCCGGAAATCTTTTCGATCCTTGCGGAAATGAAGGATGATGAGGATCTTGACGGTGACACGAAACGGGCAGCGTATCTCTACTGGAAGGGCACACGCGATACGATGTGCATTCCCAAGGAAGAATTCGTCGAAGCCGCGGAACTGATGGACGCTTCCTATGATGCCTGGCTGAAGGCAAAGAAGGAAGATGACTACAGCATCTTCGAGCCGTATCTGAAAAAGGTCATCGAAGTGAGAAGGAAGTTCTATTCCTACAGAAACAGCGATATGGATCTGTATGATCAGATGCTCGATGATTACGAGCCGGGCATGAACAGAGAGAAGTATGATGCCTTCTTCGCGGCGTTGAAGGAAAGACTCATTCCGCTGATTCAGAAGGTGACTGCCGCAAAGCGGATCGAAGACAGCTTCCTGTATCAAAATTACGATCCCGCTCTGCAGAAACAGTTCACGGATCATCTGCTTGCCTATCTGCACTTTGATCCGGAATGGGGCTATCAGAATGAGACGGAACATCCGTTTACATCATGGACGTGCGAGAACGACTGCCGCACAACAACGAAGTATGTCGAAAACAACATCGCTTCAGCGATGCTGTCAACGATTCATGAGGTGGGTCATGCGACGTATGAACACGACATCGATGATGCCTATGACGGAATGATCCTTTCCGAAGGTGTATCCTCCGGCATGCACGAGTCGCAGTCACGTCTGTTTGAAAACTATCTCGGACGCACGGAAGCCTTCTGGAGCACGCTGTATCCGAAGCTGCAGGAAACATTCCCTGAACAGCTGAAGGATGTCAGCCTGAAGGAATTCATTGACGCAGTCAACGTCTCCGTTCCTTCACTTGTGAGAACCGAAGCCGATGAGCTGACCTATCCTCTGCACATCATGGTGCGCTATGAGATCGAGAAGGGACTCTTTGACGGAACGATTTCCGTTGAGGGACTTGATCAGACATGGAATGCCAAATACAGAGAATATCTTGGCGTGGAAGCGGACAAAGCATCCGAGGGAATCCTGCAGGATGTTCACTGGTCTGACGGATCCTTCGGCTACTTCCCGACATACGCGCTGGGCAGCGCTTTCTCCGCCCAGTTCATGCACGCCATGCGGAGGGACATCGACGTGGAAAGTGTCCTGAAAGAGGGCAGATTCGACGTCTGCGTGAACTGGCTGAAGGAACATGTGCACCGCTATGGATGCCGCTATGACGCGGATGAAGTCCTGCGCAGGGCAACAGGCGAATCCTTCAATGTGAATTACTATCTCGATTATCTTGAAGAAAAATACACAAAGCTGTATCATCTCTGATAACAGACAACTGCAGAGGAGAACAGCGATGAAGGAACTGAAAGACAGAATCCGCAAAGACGGAAAAGTACTGAATGCGGACATATTGAAAGTGGACAGCTTTCTGAATCACCAGATCGATGTGGAACTGCTTGACCATATCGGCATGGAATTCAAGAAGAGATTTGAAAACGAGAAGATCACAAAGGTTCTTACGATTGAGGCAAGCGGCATTGCCATTGCCTGCATGACGGCAAGACATTTCAATGTACCGGTGGTATTTGCCAAGAAGGCTAGATCCGGCAATATCGGAAGCAGCGTCTACACATCTGTCGTTCATTCCTTTACATATGACAGGAACTACGACATCACTCTTTCCAGACAGTACCTTTCCTCAGATGACAAGGTGCTGATCGTTGATGACTTCATGGCGAATGGCCAGGCAATGCTCGGCATGATCGACATCTGCCGCCAGGCCGGTGCGGAAGTCGGCGGCATCGGCATCGTCATTGAAAAGGGATTCCAGGACGGCGGAGATATGATCCGCAGACAGGGATACCATGTGGAAAGCCTGGCCATTGTCGACGCAATGGATCCGGAAACAGGAATACAGTTCAGAGAATAAGGGGCTGTAACGAGTAAGTCCCAATAAATCGAGTCGAAAGGCTCGATTTTTGTTTTGGACAGTTGCCGTATCAGCGGAAATATG
>ONSK01000045.1 GCA_900320455.1 uncultured Erysipelotrichaceae bacterium
CAATTTTACACGAGGTACTTTTTCTTTCAGCCTCCTTAGCTCTCAGGTTTGTCCTCCTGTTTGAATATTACAGGAAGCTTCTTTTCATAGCATAAATTTATGTTAATGGCGAAAATCTGTGATGTAACTGCAAAAAACTGTGATGAAATTATTGCTTCAGCACGCAAAAATGACGTTTCATCACGGGTTTCGATAATTCTTGAAGATATATGCTATGGTTTGATTGACAAGAAGGAGGAGAAAAAAATGTCGGATATCATAGAATTCATCATCCTGAGCCTGATATCAATTGGATCATGCTCTCTGGAATCACCATCGAAGAACGGATGTTATCAGGAAGATGTAAGAGAACTCAAAGAGCAGATTTTAAAAAGAGAATATGGATCTGTTCATGAGAATCAGTAATCCAGGTAATGTATGCATTATCCATATCATTTGGCAACGCAGTTTACTGAATATTTCGGAAAAACAGCGCTTCAGCCCAAAAAAAGGCCGCTTCAGCCCAAAAAACTTTGTGTTACGGATATATGGTTTTAGTCTGAAAAGTGAAAGAAGGAGAAGAAAAGGATCCAAATGATCAGCCTGCTTTGTGAAGGAACTGTTTCGTTTTCCGGAGCATAGCAGGACTCATATCCTTTGGCAGTCATTACCAGCCATATTTAAAATCACTCAAACACAGGTACGTGACAGAAAACATGACAAGGTATTCGTAACGCAATCTTTTCTTGTTCAATACCCTCTGGTCCTGTGCATTCTGGCTGTAACAGGCATTTTCAAATATATGACGATTCGTATTTAAAGCTGATATCATCTGGCAAAATATAGTCCAGGACAACTGGAAAGAGGAAATATTACGGAATATTCCGTAAAACGGCAGTTTTCTTCCAGAATGATGGAATAATACCTGGCTGTTATGCCTCTAATATATTGACCATAAGCTGCTCGTGTTGAATGTCTGCGGACAGCTCTTTATAATGTCCATTGCGTAGAAAGGAAAAGCTCTGAGGTGCATAGATTTCGCCGTCTTCACCTCAGAGCCATGGTTTTACCCATGCCTATGATAACAGAGAATTACCATCTCGAAAACAGCGAATCACAAACTTAGTTGTCATCAATGAATATCCAGACTGTCCTGTCTGTGGAAATGAACTTGGTTTTGCGTTTCATACTGTGAGGAAGCTGAAGACATATGGCGGTGTTTCCAGGAATTACGTGATCCCTGTATGCCGGTGCGGCGACGAGAACTGCTCATTCGGATTTGTACGTATACTGCCTGATATAATGACACCTCATAAGCACTACAGCACCGAGGTGATCGAGAATGTTGTCGATGAAGTATGCACATCCGAGACACTGCAGACTGAGGACTATCCGTGTGAATTGACAATGACCAGATGGAAGGCCTGGATTGCCGGAAATATCAATCACGTCGATGGTGTGCTGAAATCCATCGGCAGCCGGCTCTCTGAGTTTGGAACGGAGCTTCTGAATTCAAAGGTTTCATTGGTGGAACAGCTCCGTAAAGACGGCGAAGGATGGCTGGCTGTAATGAACCGCATAACGTGGAACTTCGGTATGCCTTTTTTGAATACGCGTCAGCTCAGGTCCGTTTCAACGGATTTGTTTTCTGTCTCTGACAATGATGTTTTAACCTTCCTTTGTAAGGAGGCAAACATTCGTGGAGAACAAAAAAGTAACAGACTGGCGGGAAAATATAGCTCTGATGCGGTTTCAGATCATTCAGCCGCTTCTGGATCTGACCCTTGATAAGGCCAAACGGATACAGATGCGCAGGAAGATCGCTGCGGATAATGACATTTCAGAGAAAACTATCACCCGCTGGGAAGAAGCGTTTTTTCAAAGCGGCTTCAGCGGTCTGAAACCGGCTGAGAGGACCGGCGGCAGGTCATCAAAACTGCCTGACAACTTTCCCGAGCTTCTTCAGGAAGCGATCCAGCTGAAGCGGGAAGTCACAACAAGGTCAGTAAGTCAGATCATCTTCATCCTTGAAGGTGAAGGCAAGGCAAAACCCGGGGTATTGAAGCGCTCAACTCTGCAGCGCTATCTGTTTGAAGCAGGCCTTGGGGAAAGGCAGCTGAAGATGTACAGACAGGATGAACAGAGTACGATGACAAAGCGTTTCTGTAAACCGCACAGGATGATGTTGGTTCAGGCGGACATCAAATATGGCGTCGGTGTCATAGTCATGGCAGACGGAGAAAAGAGGACAGCCTATCTTTCCAGTATTATTGATGACCATTCCAGATACATCCTCTGGTCTGAATGGTATGAGTCACAGGATGAGTACTGTGTGGAGGATGTCTTCCGCAAGGCTGTTCTCAAACACGGTAAATTTGATAAGGCGTATACGGATAATGGATCCCAGTATATATCCCGGCAGCTTCAGACAAGCTGCGCCATGCTTGGCATTTCCCTGAAAAGAGCCCGTGTGAGGAGCGGAAAATCGAAAGGCAAGATAGAGAAATTCCATCAGGTCGTTGATTCATTCATCGCAGAAGTAAAACTGAAGAAGCCTGTGGAGACCACTGAACTGAACAGGTATTGGCAGATCTTCCTCAATGAGTACTATCATAAGAAACCTCATGACGGAATCAGGGAATACTACACAAGCAAGGGAATCACTGTGCCGGATGCAGGTATCACTCCTGAGCAGGAATGGAACCGAGATACAAGAGCACTTATATTTCTTGATTCAAAGACCGTAGGTGAAGCTTTCCTTCATCATGAAAAGCGCAATGTAGATAAAGGCGGCCTGATCAGTTATAAAGGCCGGAAATATGAAGCCGGAGCTCATCTGATCGGTGAACAGGTCATCATCGCTTTTGATCCGATGGATGACAGAACGATCATCGTATATCCGAAGAATTCATCTTCCTTTACCGCCAGCCCGGTACAGATCGGAGAATACTGTGTCAGGGAGATCCCTGTTCCCAGAGCTGTCGCGGAAGAACCTGTCACATCCAGATTTCTCGATGTTCTTGAGAAGAAACACAAGGAATCACAGAAGAAGCTGGCAGATGCCATTTCATACAGCGACTATGGAGACTGAATATGTACGAGAAAGAATTCGGAATGGAAAGAACACCATTTGTGAGAAATATCCCGCCTGAACAGCTTTATGAATCCCCGGCTATGAGAGAAGCACTGAGCCGTCTTCAGTTTGCGGCAGCCAGGCAGCTGTTTGCGGTAGTGACAGCTGATGCCGGCTGCGGAAAGTCCACGCTGCTGAGAAGATTCAATGAGAGCCTTCCCAAGGATAAATACCTTGTCATGTATGTATCCGACTCCAAATTGACACCGAAATGGCTGTACAAAGGACTTCTTGATCAGCTCGGGCTGGAAGCCGGTTTCTACAGAGGAGATGCCAAGAAGCTTCTTCAGAAACAGATAGAGATTATACGCGAGAAAGAACACCGCAAAGTCGTATGTATCCTGGATGAAGCACATCTTATTGAGAAAGAAACACTGGAAGAATTCAGGTTTCTCCTCAACTCAAACTACGATTCGGAAAGCCAGCTGGCTCTGATACTTGCCGGACAAACGGAGCTCTGGGATTCAAAACTCAGATTCCGCAAGTACGCTGCTATCAGGCAGAGGATCGACATCAATTGTGTTCTTCCTCACCTGGACCGTGCAGAAACAGAGAGATACATAGATTCACACCTGCACTATGCCGGCTGTGATCAGGCACTGTTTACTGAGAAAGCACTGGATGAGATACACAGATCATCAACCGGTATCCCCAGAGTGATCAACAGGATCTGTGATAAATGCCTGACGTATGCCGGACAGCAGAAACAGAAACTTGTGGATGACCATACCGTCCGCTATGTCATAGAACACGAGATGCTTGGCGGAACAGAATAAGGAGGGCCAAATGAAAGCAGAGATACAGAGACGGTATGACATCACGGTTTACCCGTATGAAGAAGATGATGAAGATCACAGCAGCTATCATCTCGAAATCAAACACATAGCAGACAGATTCGTGGCAATGCATATCACAGC
>ONSK01000266.1 GCA_900320455.1 uncultured Erysipelotrichaceae bacterium
AGGCGCCGATCGGCGTTGCCAAGATTGCGAAGAAATACGGCAAGACAGTCATTGCCTTCAGCGGCGCTGTCACAGAAGACGCTGTTGCCTGCAACGACCACGGCATTGACGCATTCTTCCCGATTCTCAGAAGAATCTCCACACTGGCAGAAGCAATGAATCCGGAAGCTGCCAGAAACAATATGATCGATACATCCGAACAGGTATTCAGACTGATCAATACCGTTTCCCGCTGATTCACCCGCATATCCAATACGAAACATCTGCATGAGCCAAAAAATCTGAAGGAGAAAGAGAAATATGGAAGCACAATTCACTACACTGGGTGCGATCATCGGGCTTGTGGTCGCAATTATTCTGATCATCCGTAAAATCCAGCCCGCATACTGTCTGATTCTTGGAGCGCTGATCGGCGGCATCGTCGGCGGCGGAGGACTGACACTTACCGTCAACACCATGGTATCCGGAGCTGCATCGATGATGTCGAGCATTCTCCGAATCCTGACCAGCGGCATTCTGGCCGGCGCACTGATCAAAACAGGCTCCGCCCAGAAAATTGCCGAAACCATCGTCGACAAACTCGGTGAAAAGCGCGCCGTGACAGCCATCGCAATTGCCACAATGATCATCTGCGCTGTCGGCGTATTCATCGATATCTCCGTCATCACTGTCGCTCCGATCGCTCTTGCCATCGGCGAGAAGGCAGGTCTTTCCAAATACAGCGTGCTGCTGGCGATGATCGGCGGCGGAAAAGCGGGAAACATCCTTTCCCCGAACCCCAACACGATTGCCGTCAGTGAAGCCTTCGGACAGGATCTGACAGCGGTCATGATGAAGAATGCCATCCCGGCAGTCTGCGCGCTGGTTGTCGCGATTCTGCTCGCAACACTGCTTTCCAGAAACAACACGCTTCCGATCACGGAGAGTGATCTGGAAAAGGCATCCGGCAGAGAGCTGCCGTCCTTCCTTGCCGCAGCCGCAGGTCCGCTGTGTGTCGTCATCATGCTGGCACTGAGACCGATTGCCGGAATCACTATTGATCCGCTGATCGCGCTTCCTGCCGGCGGTCTCATCTGCATCCTCGTTACCGGACACGCGAAGAATCTGATTCCCTATACGGAATTCGGTCTTTCCAAAGTCATCGGTGTTTCGATCCTGCTGATCGGTACCGGAACCATTGCCGGTATCATCAAGGCAAGCGCTCTGCAGTATGACGTTACGAATCTGCTTGCCGAAATGCACATGCCCGCATTCATTCTCGCGCCTCTTGCAGGTATCCTGATGGCAGGCGCAACTGCTTCCACAACAGCCGGCGCAACAGTCGCTGCCCAAACGTTCTCCGCAACACTGCTCGATGCCGGTGTGGCACCGCTGGCAGCGGCGGCGATGATCCATGCCGGTGCTACCGTGGTAGACTCACTGCCGCATGGTTCCTTCTTCCACGCAACAGGCGGTTCCGTCAATATGAGCATCGGCGACCGCATGAAGCTGATCCCGTATGAAGCCTGCGTGGGTCTTACAAGTACGATTGTGTCCGTGATTCTCTATCTGATCATGGGCTGATTACTGACATCCTCTGCTTATTTCGGGGGATGTTTTCTTTTTGGGTGTACACTGAAAGCAGGAGGCAATTCGTATGGCTGATTACGCACTGATCAACTGCCGGATCCTGAACGGCAGAAAGGATATGCAGGTCGAAGAGGGGAAGATGATCCTGATTCATGAGAACATCATTGAACGCATTGAAACGCAGGGTGAAGTGCCTGCCGGATATGAAACAGTTGATATGAAGGGCATGTACGTGCTGCCGGGATTAATCAATATGCACGTGCATCTTGCAGGAAACGGAAAACCGCAGAAAAAACAGCGTGACAACGCCAGGCTTGTCAGGATGCTCTTCTCCAATCCGGTTTCCGCAAAGGCTGCGGAAGCGCTGGTTTCAAAGTACTCGGAAATCGAGCTGATGAGCGGTGTGACAACGATCCGCACAGTCGGCGGACTGAAAGACCTCGATACAAAGCTGAGAGACGCGATTGCGGCCGGAAAGAAAAAGGGACCGCGCATTCTCGCTTCCAATGAAGGCATCTCCGTGCCAGGCGGACATATGGCAGGCTCTGTTGCCGTCGCAGCGGAAAGCATTGAGGAAGCTGTCAGCCTGGTAAAGAAGGCAGACCGTCAGAATGTCGATCTGATCAAGCTGATGATCACCGGCGGCGTTCTGGACGCTGAGAAGGAAGGGGAACCGGGCGTGC
>ONSK01000144.1 GCA_900320455.1 uncultured Erysipelotrichaceae bacterium
ATGCATTGGAAGAAGAATACGGCGTCAAGGCGATGATCTATACAAGACCGGATATTTACAATACCTATCTGAAGGGAAGCTTTGATGAATATCCCAAATGGATCAGTTCCCTCTATGTTCCGATCCGCTGGGTATACAAAGAGGACTGGCATCTCTGGCAGTATACTGACCGCGGCCGCAGGGAAGGCTACAGCGGAGAACAGAAATATATCGATCTGGATGTGCTGAACAGCAGAAAGCAGCTCAGCGATCTGTATGTAAATGGAGAATGAACATGAATGAAAGACCCTATCTGACATTGTTCATGCTGGTGTCGGCTGACGGCAGGATCTCCTGCGGATCCGATGACAGCCTTGATTTTGACATGGACCTTCCTCTGATTGACGGTGTGAAAGAAGGACTTGGACAGTACTACGAGATTGAACAGACAACGGATCTGTTCTCTTTCAATACCGGAAGAGTCATGGCAAAGACAGGCGTCAATACAAAGCTGCTTCCAAAGAAAACACCGGTCACCTTTGTGATATTGGATAACACTCATCTGACAGAAGACGGCGTGCGCTGGCTGTGCGCAAAATCAAAGGATCTGATCATCGTCACTTCCAGCAGAGAACATCCGGCATACAGCGTGCAGGAAGACAACCTGCATATACTTCTGCAGGAAAAGACAGATCTGAAAGCGATGCTGGAAGTATTGAAGAAAGACTATGGATGTGAGCGGCTGACCGTGCAGTCCGGCAGCACCCTCAACAGTATGTTCCTGCGGCAGTCGCTGATCGATGCGGCAGATCTTGTCATCGCGCCGCTGTTTGTCGGCGGAACAGACACACCGTCACTGATCGGCGGCATCTCCGCGGAGAATCATGAAGAACTTTCGTTTCTCAGAACACTGAAGCTGGAATCATGCGAGGTGCTTGAGAACTCTTACATACGGCTGCGCTACACGGTAAACAACAGGTAAGCAAATGAACTATACAGAAATACATACAGGCGGCATCGGTTATCTTTCTGAAATGGAAGGAAGCGATGTTTGGAAATGGGGCAGCGATTATACATCCGGTGATTTATATGAAGCGGAAGAGCTCTTCCGCATGAAGCACCGGATCAAAGCCAACCGGCTGATCCTGATGAAGATGCCGGAAGAAACCGTATATGAACCTGTTCCTGCGGAAGAAGGCTGTTACTTCGGAGGACCCGTCTTTGAGGAAGGAAAAGTCATGATCCTGCGGGTGGATTTCATCAGGGAGATCATTCAGATCATCGCCTGGAATGAAACGATGCCTCCCAAAGAGATCGTGCAGATTCCTCTTTCTGCAGTGAAGGACTGTTACAATCTGATGCTTGAGGTATCACCGCTGATGCTTGTCAGGCAGGGAGCCGAACAGCGCTTTGATATAATCTGGCCGGAGCAGGGAAGCTTTGAAATCGGCAGTACGGAATCGTTTGACCGCAGAGAAGGAGATGAGCTGATCTTCTCAAGATGGTATGAAGATCCCGATTACCGGGAAGAGACGGTGATCCGTTCCTGTCCGGACGGGGAAATCAGAGAGGTTCTGGAAGGATCCTTACTGAAAACAGCGGATGGACACAACTGGCTTTTGAAATGAGATGCCTGAAACGGCATCTTTTTCTTGGCACATAATCAAAAAGTGGGATAATGAACTGGTATGTTTTTGATACAGTGGAAAATCAGAAACAATATCAGGAGGTATTCATGAACAACAGAGAACGGCTTTCGAGCCGGTTAGGTTTTATCATGTTGTCGGCAGGGTGCGCGATCGGCTGCGGCAATGTATGGAAATTCCCATGGATGTGCGGACAGTACGGAGGAGGCAGCTTCATGGTGCTGTACTTCCTGTTCCTGGCGGTCCTGGGACTGCCGGTGCTGACAATGGAATTCTCCGTCGGACGCGCTGCCCAGGCAAGCCCGGTGAAGATGTATCAGGCACTGCAGAAAAAAGGCGGACACTGGGGAATCTTCGGCTATATGTGTCTGATCGGCAACCTGGCGCTGATGGCATTCTATACGGTGGTATCGGGATGGATCCTGTACTACTTCTGCCGCTTTCTGATTGGGAATACAGCAGGCCTTGGATTTGCGGAAATGCTGGGAAATCCGGCAGTCAACGTCATCTTCACGGCAGTGATCATTGCCATGTCATTTGTCATCCTCAGCTTCGATCTGCAGGCAGGACTGGAAAGAGTCACCAAAGTCATGATGGTGCTTCTGCTGGCGCTGCTTGCAGTGCTTGCCATTCATTGCATGCGCCTTCCCAATGCCGCAGAAGGCCTGCGCTTCTATCTGGTTCCTGACATTTCCAAAATCAATGGAAAAGTGGCTGTCGCGGCAATGAACCAGGCATTCTTCACACTGTCTGTCGGTATTGGCAGTATGGCAATCTTCGGCAGTTACATTGACAAGGACAGAAGTCTGGCCGGTGAAGCTGTACATGTTATTATCCTGGACACATTCGTTGCGGTGATTGCCGGACTGATCATGTTTCCGGCATGTTCCTCATTCCATCTGGAAGTTACAGCCGGACCGAGTCTTCTGTTTGATACCATGGCAAGAGTGTTCACAGATATGGCAGGCGGCAGGATCTGGGGATCTCTGTTCTTCCTGTTCATGGTATTCGCGGCGATGTCGACGGTGCTCGGCGTCTGTGAAAACATTCTGGCAATGGTACGTGAACTGACCGGACTGAACAGACCGAAGGGATGCGCTGTATGCGGAACGGGCATCTTCCTGCTTGCGCTGACGACAGCGCTTGGTTCCAGTCTCTGGCAGTTCCACCCGTTCGCGCCGGATTCCACCTGGCTGGATTTCTGGGACTTCCTTGTTTCAAACAACATCCTGCCGATCGGTTCCATTGTTCTGGCATTGTTCTGTACAGGAAAATACGGCTGGGGAT
The DNA here is from genome assembly GCA_900320455.1 of uncultured Erysipelotrichaceae bacterium. GTDB lineage: Bacteria > Bacillota_I > Bacilli_A > Erysipelotrichales > Erysipelotrichaceae > Bulleidia. The sequence continues at coordinate 2,913 of ONSK01000144.1, forward strand.
GGGAAAACTTCCTGGAAGAGGCAAATGCCGGCCGAGGCATGAAGGTAAAGACATGGATGAAGCCTGTCTTCTCCATTCTTGTTCCGGCAGTTATCCTTGCGGTGTATATCGTCGGTCTTATGACATTCAAGTGGCGCTGATTGCGCCGCTTTTTTTGTCCTCTTTCCGTTATAATGAAGGCAGAAAGAACGGTGATGGAAATGAAAATCTATATTGCGGCTCCGCTGTTCAATGAAAGCGAGCGCGCTTTCAACGAACAGGTGGATGCCATTGTAAGAGAATGCGGACATGAAACATTCCTGCCGCAGAAGGAAGGCGGATGCGTCGCGGATCTGCCGGATATGATCGAAGGAAAGCCCAAGCGGAAATATCTGTTTG
>ONSK01000103.1 GCA_900320455.1 uncultured Erysipelotrichaceae bacterium
GTCTCTTGATATCAGTTGATTGTGACTGTCTGCGGATCGCTTTCCTCACCGCTGTATTCCGTTTCAATGCCGAACATCGATTCTGCTTCAGCCGAAATATCGACATAGCCGCAGACACGCACTTCATATGCCGTGCCCTTCTTCAGGTCTTTAATCTGGGCATGTGTCTCGGATGCAGGAATGATGACTTCCTTCCATTCTTCGCTTCCTTCCGCACGGCAGCGTACCTTGTATCCGGTAATGCCGGATTCACTCTGGTCAGCGACTGTGACGTCAATCGCTGTTCCGGAGGCTTTCGCTTCCTGGATGACCGCCTTTGCAGGAACGATCGGGAATCCTTCTTCCACAGCGTCTTTGTATGCGTTGATGCCTTCCGCTTTGATCTGGGCTATGCCGCTGTCACTGCTGCGAACCCCCAGCATGTTCCGAACGGGTTCTGCAGTTTTACAGGGGTGACCAGTCCGTATTCCCTGAGATCCAGTGATTCCGGGAATTCCATCTTCATCAGTTCCTCACTGCTTTCTGGACTGACAAAATCAAACGGGAAATCTCTGTATGTGATTTCACCTGAAGCCTCTCCTTTCTTGGAATCTTCCTTCTTTTCCTCATCCTTCTGCGCAGGAGCGCTGCAGGATGTCAGGAACAGGGACAATGCACATAAAAAAGCAAAAGCACAATTCCACAAAAAAAGATGCCCGAAGGCATCTGTTCAATCAGGCAAGATCTTCGCCGTTGGAAGCGATGACTTTCTTGTACCAGAAGAAGGAATCCTTTCTGGATCTGTTCATGGAGCCCTTTCCTTCATCATCCATGTCAACATAGATGAATCCGTATCTCTTTCTCATCTCGCCTGTTCCGGCAGAGACAACGTCAATGCATCCCCATGTTGTATAGCCGATCAGATCAACACCGTTTTCGATTGCTCTGCTCATTGCCTGGATATGCGGACGGTAGTAATCAATGCGGTACTGGTCATGGATGGAGCCGTCTGCTTCAACGGTATCGTAAGCGCCGAGGCCGTTCTCAACGATCATCAGAGGAATGCGGTATCTGTCATAGATCTTTTCCAGGAAGTACTGGAGTCCTGTCGGATCCAGTGACCATCCCCAGTCACTGTACTGCAGATACGGGTTCTTTGCGCCTGTGGACATGTTTCCGCCGGCTTTTTCCGTAACATCATGCGTTGTTGTGACATTGGAGGAGTAGTAAGAGAATGTGTACATATCGACAGTTCCTGCCGCAAGATCTGCCAGATCCTGTTCCGTGATATCAAGATCGCATCCGTGCTCTCTCCAGAGTCTCTGAGCAAACGGTGAATAGCTGCCGAATACATGGACATCGCCGCAATAGTATGTCGCGTTCTCCCATGCGTGTTCTGTCTTGAGGACATCTTCCGGATCGCATGTCATCGGATATGCGCAGGCTGTGGAAAGCATGCATCCGATCATGTTTGTGGAATCGATGGCATGTCCGATCTGCACTGCCTTGGCGCTGGCAACCAGCTGATAGTGCAGAAGCTGATACGCTTCACGATAGCGGGCATCTGTCTCTTCCTTTGACATATGCAGCATCTCATTGACCATGTCGATGAACGCGCATTCGTTGTTGATCTCATTGAATGTCAGCCAGTAATGTACCAGTCCCTTGTATTCTGTAAAGCAGGTGGAAGCGAAGCGTACATAGTGATCGATCAGTTCACGGTTCTGCCATCCGCCGAGCTCCTGTTCGAGATACAGCGGTGTATCGAAATGCCAGATGGTAACGAGCGGTTCGATATTGTACTTCTTCAGTTCCTTGAATACATCACGGTAGTGTTCAACACCCTCAACATTCGGTGTCTTCTCAATTCCCTTCGGGAACAGACGGGACCAGGAAATGGACATGCGGTATACCTTGAATCCCATCTCCGCAAACAGGGCGATATCCTCTTTGTAGTGATGATACTGGTCAACTGCCTTGTGGTTCGGATAGTAGTAATCCGGATTGACATAGTATCTTGCGCCTTCCGGCAGATGATCAAACTGATTGATTTTGCCGGGTTTGCCGTCCTTGTCAAGATACGTGATATAGCGGGGTTCTGATACTGTTCCGCCTGTTGTCACATCTGTTTTGGCAGGTCCTCTGCCTCCTTCATTCCAGGCTCCTTCAACCTGGTTGGCAGCTGTTGCGCCGCCCCATAAAAAACCTTTCGGAAAACTCATAATGATAATGTCCTTTCTTGCTTTTCTCTATTATATCAGACATCCCTCTTCCAAAGAAAAAAAGCGGCATGTGCCGCATCAGATCAGATACAGATTCCGCAGTTTTTCCAGATCTTCCTTCTGAAGATCATATTCATGAAGCAGGAAGTTCTCATATGTCCCGTACCGTTCCCGGATTTCTGCCAGGATCATGTGCACTGCTTCGGGAAGCACGCCTTCCACCGCCAGGATCGCCGTTCTGACGTTGTCGCTGAGCTTGTGCAGAAGACGCATTGAGGAGATCCGCTTCTCGATGAATGATTTCCGGTATTCATTGGAAAGCAGATAATCACGTGTGATCTGTTCATCATCAATGCCGAGCGCCAGCATGATCAGCAGCGCGCCGATGCCGGTGCGGTCTTTCCCCTGCGAGCAGTGGATCAGAAGCGGCGCTTCACTGTTCAGCAGTTTCCTGAACATCAGCCTGTATGCCTCATTGGAGTATACAAGCGAGGCATGAATGCTGGAAACAACAGCTGCGATGATATTGCCCTGCTGGTCTTCATCCACCAGCATCTGATAGAATTCGCGCGGTGAATCATTCAGATCTTCCCGGAAATTCTCAAAGGCTGCGCACATGGCAATCTGTTCGCAGTTCTCAAATACCGGATCCGGCAGTTCCCTGACAGCGCGGCGTGAGCGGAAGTCCAGGATGGTGCGGATGCCAAGCCGTCTGAAAAGATCCCGTTCCTCTCTGTTCAGGAGTCCGAGAGCAGCGCTGCGGTACAGCATGCCGCTCCGTATCTTTCTTCCGTCCTGTGCGATATACCCTGCCAGTTCACGGAAATTGAGTTCTCTGCGAAATTCTTCTGTCATATCGTCTCCGTCTGTTTCAATTGTACCCTGTATCTGTACATCACAGAAATACATTTATCATCTTTGATATGATGGGTAACCCGTTATTTTTGTGAAATAATGGTTCTGTATTAGAAACTGCCGGAGGAGGAAAATCCATGTCCCGCAGAAATATGATCATCAAATCACTTTCGGAACTGATTCACCGGTTCAATGCCGTTTTCAGGAAAATGATTCTGACCGCAGCTGCGCTCGCAGTTCTTTTTACCTCGTTCATCATACCTGTTACTGCCGAGGAAGAAGGCACAGAGATCATTCATTCCAGCTTCTATGTTCTGACCACACAGCGCAACAGAACAATGGAGGTCGCGTTCAACCGTGACTGGTTCCGCCAGGACGCAAGAAACTACTCTCACGATCTCGCAAAGCTTTCACTCGGTCTTGCGACTTCCGCCTTCCGTCCTTCCGCGGCGGAGCGTTCCAATGTGCAGGCCGACAGAAACCTCAGCAGCTTCCTCACGGAAGCGCACTTCACCGATCTCAGAAGCGATGACTATGACAAGAATCCTGACATGTATACGATATCCACTGTCATGGGACATCAGAAGATCGGCAGCTTTGAGCTGATCGCCGTCGGTGTCTGCGGCCAGGGCTACATGGACGAGTGGGAATCCAACTTCTCCATCGGCAGAGGTGAAGTTCATGACGGCTTCTCGCGTTCTGCCCAGCTGGTCTTTGACCGCATCTGCGGATATATCGCCGAGAATCATCTGGAAGGACCGTACAGACTGTGGATTTCAGGCTTCTCAAGAGCAGCCGCGGTTTCCAACGTCACTGCCGCGATGTGCAGTGATTCCAGCATGTTCTCTGACGCGGACGTATTCGCATATACATTCGCGACACCGCGCACCACCCGCAGCGAAGACTGCCATAAATATGCCAACATCTTCAATATCGTCGGAAAAGCCGATCCGGTTCCCTGTGTTCCGTTTGCGGACTGGGGATTTGACCGCTATGGCCAGACATTCTACACACCTGCCCTGGAAACCGATTCTGACTTTTCCGCCAAGCGCATCAAGGCAAACAGGATCTACAAGGATCTGACCGGCATTGAGTACTGGACCAACGCCGATGCCAACGCGATGCTGAGAACGATCCTCACCTATGCCCTGACGATCTGTCCTTCCGCCGAAATCTATTACAACAGTCTGCAGCCGGAGCTGATCAGGCTGTGGGAGGACAGAAGTCCTTTGAATATTCTTTCCCGACTTCTGGAAATCGCGAAGAATCCGGTTCTGATCAATGAAGAGACACGTGAAGAAGCCAACAGCCTTCTGAACTATGTATCGATGCTGATATACGACTACAGTTCCTACAAGAGCGTGTTCAGCCGCTGGAACAACTCCGCATCTACTGTTGCCAACCTGATGCAGTCGCATACACCGGAGCTGTATATCTCCTGGGTATTCTCCGCTGACAGCGGGAAAGAACTGTACAGTGAATCCCTGGATTACACAATGCTGTACTCTGACGGAATGTCAAAAGTCAGTCTGATTCATAACGGAAATGTCATTGAAACGATCGATCCTGTATTTACGATTGAAAACGGTGAACAGAAGGAACTGATTCCGGAACAGGAAAGAACATCACCGGAAGGCAATGTATATCTGAACTACTCGGATGATCAGATCAGTATTCTGATTCCCCGTGACGATACATATACGGTCGTTCTGACACCGGGCTGTGATATCCCATGTTCCACGCTGTTTGAAGTCAATTACACCGTTGGCAGACAGACACCGGAGAATGCCGTTTCCACCAATTTTGATCTTCAGGAAGGAACAGATCTTTCCATTACCTATCAGACGGACAGCGAACCTGTTTATTCCGCTGACCAGGCATCTTCTGAAATCATCCGGTACAAGGAACAGCTGGATGTCACAAACTCAAAGCTGATCAATAACATCCGCACCAGAATGAACAAATCCTCCTGGCGTGAAGCGGTGATCGCGATCATCGGGATGCTGACAATCGCGGCTGCGATCTGCGTATTCACCCTTGCGTATATCATCGGCTGGTTCCGCTTCAAGCTGAAGGTCAGAAAGGGATGGCTGCCGGCATCGACAAAGTTCAGAGCCTATCCGTTTATCTGTGTTCTGCATATTCTGTTCCTGTTTGTCGTCATGGAATTCACCCGTGCGCTGATTCCGGATTCCGCGGAATCCATCACACGGTTCAAGATGTGGATCGCTCTGCTTACCTGTTTCCTTGCCTTTGCCGGCATGGTTACCAGGAAGACGCATCTCACACTGTTTATCTTCGTCGGTACATGTTCCCTGTGCGCGGCGGATCTTGTGACATCAAGATCGCTTGCGGCAGGCGGTGCTCTGCATACGGCAGCGAATGTTCTGCTTGCCTATGCCTTTATCAAAAATGAAAAGCCGGAGCGTGCTCAGATCATCATCTGGTTCATTGCCATGGCAGTGGCCATTGTCACGATGCTTTCCGTGGAAGGTAATTACGGCATGATGAGACTGCTTGCCGTGGCATATGTCGCGGCAGCCGTCACGATGGTGATTTCCTCCTTCCTGATGCCGAAGCGCACATTCTCCGGCGCACTCATCCTGTTTATCTCCGGTCTCCTGCTGATGCGCAATGAAATCAGCGGCGTGACCTTCACCCGTCATCTGCTTTCTCTCGGCACCTTCTATACCGGTCTTTCCCTTCTCGCTTCTACCGGAACACAGACTGCCCTGCCGCGTCTTGTGCCGGATACCGCTTCCGAGAAGAAGGAGATCGCACCATTCCATCTGCCATTCAAGTTCAAAAAGAAATGAGCCTCACGGGCTCATCTCTTTTCATTTCTGAGGAATTTTCATTGTGATATTGGAGAAGACTGCGCTGCCCTGGTCACAGAACACACCGATGTGTGCTCCGTCAATGGAGCGTCTGATGCGTGAACTGAGAGCTTTTGTGTCATCCACATACAGAATGACAATTTCATTTTCACATACCAGTCTGATATGATGCGTATCCGCAGCCGAGAAATCAAACTTCGTAAACGCCTCCGCATCATATTTATTCAGGTCTGCCAGTTCCGTTCCTTCATAATGCAGAAGGTTTTCTTTTGCGTTCAGGCATAATCCTGTCCAGGCACTCTGATTCTCACTGCCTCCGAAGGCAAATCCTGCTCTTCCTTCCGGATCCAGCTTTACGTCACATTCCAGGATCATCGTCGGTACACGTGTTCCCATGTCTGCCAACGCATAGCTGTCTTTGGCAGTCACGGTGATTTCATTTCCTTTGATTTTGACATTCCCTTCTTTTTTCACTGCTTTGAATTCTTTCTCAGCAGTGAAGTATTCCGCGAATGTTTCCGGCGAACGTACACCGAGTTTTCCGTCTTCCTTCAGCACAAGCTGATGGTTGAGCATGTTTCCTGCCCACTGGTAGACGCCGGAATCATCCGTGAGTCCGGCTCTGCCGAGCCAGCCGCAGAGATAGCGTGTTCCGTTCAGCTCTGCTGTCTTGGCTGCGTAGAAGATGAAGTTGTTTCCATCAAGGACATTGTCTGCCGGGGCACTGAACGGTCCGTTCATTGAATCACCGACCGCATAGTACGTCACGCAGTCCCAGCTGTATGTCAGATAGTATTTGTCACCCATTTTGAAGAGATCAGGGCATTCCAGCATATACTGTGCCATCGGCGCGTAGAGCGGTCCCTCAAATTCCCAGTTCTTCAGATCGGAAGACGTATACTTTGCGACTACGCCTCCTCTGGTATTCTCTCTTGCGGCGATCAGCAGCCAGTAACAGTTTTCCTCATCGACCCAGAATACTTCCGGATCACGGAAGTCATCCTTCGAATAATTATCAGGACTGAAGAATGTGTCTTCCGGAATCTTGGTCCAGTTTTCTCTGTCGGTGCTTGTCGCGTGCATGACGCACTCTTTTCCCTTGCCGCCGTTGCCGACATCATTATGTCCTGTATAGAACAGATGATAGAGACCGTTTTTATCCTGCATGACAGAACCGGTGCCGATTGCCGGATCAGGATCTGACATCAGACCGAAATTCAGCACCATGCCGTGGTCTTTGTATTCGTACAGATTCTTTGTGGAATACTTGTAGATCGGATGATATCCCTGGCCGTTATGATCCGTATCATACAGATAGTAGAATTCAAGAGTATTGTCGTCTGTCACAAACGGCATCGTATCGCCGACATAGGCATTTTCCGGAGCCGGATACAGACTGTATGCCACAGGTTCATACGGTTCATCGGGAAGACTGCCGGAAGGTGTTCCGCAGCCGCACGCAAGTACAGATAAAGCTGCAGTCAGTACAAATTGTTTTTTCATGATTGTTCTCCTGATAGTTACAACTTTATTATACTTACATTTGCATACATATAGATAACAAAAAAGTGCATTTGCACTTTTTCACTTATTTCCGTTATATTTCATACACATCATTGTCAGATCATCGAACTGTTCCGCGCCGGAAGCGAATTCATCGACTTTCTTACGTACATTCAGAAGAATCTGATCAGGCGATGCGTCCGGGTCCTCATTCAGCGCATCAATCATTCTGCCAACACCGAACATTCTGTTCTGCGCATCCGTTGCCTCAGGAACACCATCGGTGTACAGGAACAGCTTGTCACCCGGTCTGAGATCGATTTCATACTCTTTGTAGCGTGATTCTTCAAAGCCGCCGATGACAAATCCATGTTTGTCCTTCAGCAGTGTGAACTTTCCGTTTCTCATCACTGCCGGGTATTCATGGCCGGCATTGGCTGCCGTTACCTTTCCAGTGCTGATTTCAAGAATACCGAGCCATACCGTGACAAACATCCCCTGCTGGTTGTTGGAACAGATTGCCTCGTTGGTTTTCTTCAGGATCTCAGCCGCGGATTTGCCTAGCATTGCGCAGCTCTGCAGAATAATCTTGGATACCATCATGAACAGCGCCGCCGGTACACCCTTGCCGGAAACGTCCGCCATGACCATGCACAGATGATCATCATCGATCAGGAAGAAGTCATAGAAGTCGCCGCCGACTTCCTTCGCCGGATCCATGGACGCGTATACATCAAATTCATGACGGGAAGGATATGCCGGGAAAATATGCGGCAGCATGCTGTTCTGGATCTGATTTGCCATCTGCAGCTCTGTCGTGACACGTTCCTTTTCAGCAGTGATCTGGGTGATATCATCGATATACTTTCTTGTTTTCTTGTTCAGATCATCGAAGGCTTCCGCCAGGATCTCGATTTCATCATTCGTCCTGTATGAATCCTTCATTACAAACGGTTCGCCGGTCTGTCCGGTATGACGGATATCCTTTGTCATTTCCGCGATCGGTTCCACCATCTTGCCGGCTACGATCAGACCCGCCACAGAACCGCCGACCAGTATCAGCAGGATCAGGAACAGGCTGTTTCTGTTTGCCCGGGAAGAACCTTCTCTGAAACGTGAGCTGGCAGCGTCATTGATCTTGTCATATTCCGCAAGCATCTGCTTTTCCGGAAGCTCTGTTCTTTCCTTATCAACCAGGGAGATGACTGCCCATCCCGATTTCGGCATCGGCGCACCTGCCATGTAGTATTCTTTGTCATTGATCTTAACGACCGTAAGATCCGTCTTCGCTTTCAGCGCTGCCGTGATAAATTCCGCAAGTTCCTTGTTATCGGATTCTCTGAGGTCTTCTGCCTCATCGGCACTCTGCACTTCAAACAGTCCGTTGTTTTCCGGTGCGAGAACGACGTGGCCGCTGCTGTTGACCACGAATACAAAGCTTCCGTTGTCAGCGGAGAGCGCCATGAAGTCATCCACGCTGGAAAGAACAATATCAATACCCGCAACACCGACGATTTCTCCGTCAGTTTTGACCGGGATGGAAGCTGTGATCGCCGGAATGCCGCTGAAGGAATCCGCTTCGATACCGGTGAAATACAGACCGTCCGCTTCAACAGCACCCTTGTACCAGGGACGCTCTCTGACCGGGAAGGGAATCAGATTTCCTTCCGCGTCGTATTTGTTGGAGAAGATATTGTCAATGCCGAAATGCGTACCGTCAGAAAGACCGATATAGCATCCGCTGATCTTATCGGAATTGGCAAACATCGCTGTCATCGGTGAAGCCAGATGCGCAATCACGCCTAGATACTTTGATGATCTGTAATCAACGCCTTCCTCATGCAGGACCATCGCAGCCGGTGTTCCGTCCTTGGAGGGATCGGGAAGCGTATACCTCGCAGGAGCCATGCTTTCTCTATTTGCCAGTATGCCTTCCGCCATTGTCTGAATCATATACAGATTATTGACAACTTCGGAGAATTCATTGTCTGCCATCGCTGCCTGCAGGGATGTCGTTCTGACAAGACTGCTTTTGATGACCTGATACATCGTTTCTTCTGAAGCTGTCGAAATAGCTTTCTGCTGTTCATCCCTGGTATCAGACACCACGCCCGCAAGCATGGAACTCTGATAAAGAGAAACACCTGTAAATACAACGGTTGTCACTGCCACAAGAATCAGGACAAACACGATAATCTTTTTCTGCAATTCTCCAAAAGTAATACCTAGTACTTTTTTCAAGGGAATTCACCTCCCATCCCTTTCATTATACAATCCGCGCTGTTCCATATACTGAGAGAAAAACGCTTTTTTCACAACAAAAAACATTTCTTAATCACTGCGTGTGCTGTACAGTAATCTGTATCCGGAGGTATCACATGTCCTTTTTACCGGCAAGAGTATGTCTGATCGCGGCAATTCTCTGCAGCAGCGCCATTGCCCTGATCATGCGCTTTTTCCGTCAGGCTGACAACAGATACGGCATGCTGGAAGGCAATTATCTGACCTGTTCCCTGATCGGCTTTCTGATGATAGGAAACAGCACAGCGCTTCTCCACTGCGATCCTTCCACTGTTTTTCTCGGCATCATGGGAGGTTTCTTCTATCTGATCTCACTTGTGTGCATGCAGACGGGAATCCGCACAAACGGCGCGATCCTGACATCCGCGTTCGGCAAGCTCGGTCTCGTTGTTCCCCTGCTTCTGAGCATTCTCTTCTTTCATGAAACACCGGGCATTCTCCATGCGGCTGGTCTTCTGTTTGTCATTGCGGCTGTCTGGACCATCAGCGGCGGTTCTTCGGAAACGGAAGTAAAGAAGCCCTGGTTTCTTGTTGTTGTCTTACTGACATCAGGTGCCGCGGATGCCATGGCAAAGGTATTCAATGTCTTTGGCATCGCGTCACAGTCTTCTGAATATTTCTTTCTGATTTTCTTTTCCGCTGCCCTGTGCACGCTGGTTCTGCTGTATCTTGAAACAAAGAAAACCGGAAAGCGCGCTTCCCTCAGGGATTATCTTTCCGGTGTGCTCGTCGGTATACCCAATTACTTTTCATCAGTGTTTCTGCTGCAGGCGCTTTCGGGAATTCCCGCCTATATCGCCTATCCGGTATTCTCCACGGGAACGATCCTGTTTGTCACTCTTATCAGTGCCCTGTTCTTTCATGAACGTCCGACACGCAGACAGCTGGCAGGTCTTATCATGATTTTGGCTGCCCTGATCCTGTTGAATATCTGATTCTGATGCCTGCTGTTACGGCAGGCTTTTTCGATATTCATAGAAAAGACCGGTTCAGATAAACCGGTCAGCGATCAGCTGTTTCTCTCTTTTACAACAGTATGTTTCCAGATGGTCCAGCAGACTCTGCCGTTCAGAACTTCCTGGGAAAGAACGGCATCATATGTTCCGCAATAGTAATCAGGATCGACATACGCATCATATGTCACATAGTATTTCTTTCCGTCTGACTTCACAGATCTGTATTTGAACAGAAGGCCGGGTCCGCCGATGCCGCCTTCAAGACCGACGTAGTATCTTCCGTTCTGAATATACATTTTTCCTGATGCCGCATATTCCTTTTCCATCCGGGTGATTTCCGCATCGGATACATGGAATACATTTTTGGCTGCCCATTTTGTATCTTTCTGGCTGAAATCGATATAGCCCATGAATCCGTTCTTCTGCGTGAATTTCTTCTGCGGATCTGTTCCGTACCAGTTTTCATCACCCATCTTCAGTCCATAGTGGTAGGAGTACAGGATCGATCCGTTTCTTGCGATCTGTTCAATCATATTCACGGAAGACGTGTTTTCACAGTCATAGTTTTCTTTTCCGTTCTGGTCGGCATAATACGAGAAGTATTCCAGGACACCATCCAGTTCCCTGTTCAGCACGGATTTGTTCATCGTGACAATTTCATTCCCAAGATCTGATGCATACCATCCGATCTTTTCATCATTCCATCCGAATTTGGATATCAGTGCCTCATGTTCTTTCTCGTTGGCTGTGTAGTTGTGGTTGCATCTGCGGGCATGCGGATTGTATTCACGGTAGACAGGATTTGTCTTTGCGTCATCAGAATACCAGCCGATGCCTTCGTCATTCCATCCGGCTTTGATCAGAGCATCCTTTTCTCCTGCGTTAACGGTGTAATGATGATCACCGTCATTTCCGTTGTACAGGCGGTATACAGGTGTGCTGCTGGAGGAGGGCGCATACCAGCCGATGCCTTCATACATCCAGCCAACCTCGACCAGACCGTCTCTTTCGCCGGATTTTGCCGTGTAGAAATGTTCTCCGCTGTTGGGATTATACATTCTGTACATCGGTGTGCCGGAAGCTGCTTTTGTCTGCAGTGTCACTGCCGGCATCATCAGAACCGCTGCCATTGCGGCAGCCGCAGTTCTCTGAATCATACGTTTCATTGTCGTTTTCCTTTCTGACTGATACTTGTCATGCGATTCTGTTTCTGCCGAGATCCGCCTTTATATAGTAGACAGCTGTCAGAATCGTGCACAGCAGCCATCCGGCGGGATAGCCCATGGCAATCGGCAGGAAAGTGTTGGAAATATAATTGGCCATCACAAACAGATAGATCTGTCTGAATACCACAAATGAGAAGATCATGATGATCATCGGCGCCTTTGTATCGCCGGTTCCTCTCAGTGCGGCAGACTGCACATTGGAGGAACATGTGATTGCGTAGAACGGTGAGATCCAGCGCAGGATCAGTGTTCCGTATTCAACGACCTCAGGCTTGCTGTTGAAGAACATGACGAGCTGAGGAGCGAAGATCATGACCGGAATCATCGGGATCACGGTTGCGGTAAGCGACATCAGAAGCGCTGTGCGTACGCCCTGTTTTACACGGTCGACTTTTCCGACACCGATGTTCTGGCCGACAAACGTCGTTGTGGCAAGTCCGATGGACTGCATCGGCAGCAGCATCAGCGCGTCAATCTTGGAATACGCTGTCCAGCCGGACATGACATCTGCGCCGAACTGGTTGATATAGGACTGCACGAAGATATTCGAGAATGAGATGACTGCCATCTGCAGCGCTGCCGGAATACCGACACGGATGATCCTGGAAAGGATATCAAAATGCAGACGGATCTTTTTCGGATACA
>ONSK01000046.1 GCA_900320455.1 uncultured Erysipelotrichaceae bacterium
GACTTGAACCCGTACGGTGTTACCACCAACGGATTTTAAGTCCGTTGCGTCTGCCGATTCCGCCACATCCCCAAAAAAAATGGAGGTGCCTGCCGGGGTCGAACCGGCGATCACAGAGTTGCAGTCTGTTGCCTTACCACTTGGCTAAGGCACCCTTTGATTTGGTGCTTATTTATTATACGTAAGAAGAAAGAGAAATGCAATATCGAATTCTGTCCTGCACGTGGTATAATTCGGACAATACAGAAGGACAACTGGATTATGAAGAAAGAAACGAAATGCATTCAGGCCGGATATGTACCCGGCAACGGCCAGCCCCGCATGATTCCGATCATTCAGAGCACGACATTCAAATATGATACAAGCGAAGATATGGGCAAACTGTTTGATCTGGAGGCGGAAGGATACTTCTATACGAGGCTTCAGAATCCGACAAACGACTACGTCGCTGCGAAGATTGCGGCTCTTGAGGGCGGAACAGCAGGCATGCTGACAAGCTCAGGCCAGGCTGCGACATTCTATTCCGTATTCAATCTTGCCGGCTGCGGCGATCATGTGATCGCTTCATCGGCGATTTACGGCGGCAGCTACAACCTGTTCAACGTCACAATGAGAAGAATGGGAATCGACTTCACATTCCTTGATCCTGACTGCTCGGATGAGGAACTGGAAGCCGCATTCAAACCGAATACAAAGTGTGTTTTCGGTGAGACGATTGCCAATCCGGCACTGATCGTTTTTGATATCGAGCGTTTCGCGAAGGCCGCGCACGAGCACGGCGTACCGCTGATCGTTGACAATACATTCGCGACACCGATCAACTGCCGTCCGATTGAGTGGGGCGCTGACATCGTCACGCATTCCACCACAAAATACATGGACGGCCATGATGCGACCGTCGGCGGATGCATCATCGATTCCGGTAAATTTGACTGGATGGCCCATGCGGACAAGTTCCCTGGACTGACAACACCGGATGAGTCCTATCACGGTATTACCTATGCTGAGCGCTTCGGCAAAGAAGGTGCCTTTATCACGAAGGCTACAGCCCAGCTGATGAGAGATCTCGGTGCGATTCCTTCACCGATGAATGCCTATCTGCTCAACCTGGGTCTTGAATCTCTGGCTGTCAGAATGCCGAGACACTGCGAGAATGCCCAGAAGGCTGCGGAATTCCTGCAGGCGCATGAGAAGGTGAACCATGTGATTTATCCGGGACTGCCGACCGATAAATACTATGAAAGAGCGAAGAAATACATGCCGGAAGGCACATGCGGCGTCATTTCCTTCAGCGTCAAGGGCGGCAGAAAGGCTGCTGAAACATTCATGGCGCACCTGAAGGTTGCGATGATCGCGACACACGTTGCCGATGCGCACACATGCGTTCTGCATCCTGCTTCCTCCACACACAGACAGATGAGCGATGAGGAACTGGTGGCTGCCGGCGTCGGTCCGGATATGATCCGTCTTTCCGTCGGTATTGAAAACATTGATGATATCATTGACGACCTGAAACAGGCTCTTGATCAGATCTGAGGTAGCGTATGCCGATCAAGATTCCAAATACGCTTCCTGCCCGTGCCGTTCTTGAAGAAGAGAATATCTTCGTCATGACCGAGCAGCGCGCAGTATCGCAGGATATCCGTCCGCTTCACATTCTGATCCTGAATCTGATGCCGACGAAAATCGTCACTGAGACACAGCTCGCAAGACTTCTCGGCAACACGCCGCTGCAGGTCGAAATGGAGCTTCTGATGATCTCTTCCCATACACCGAAGAATGTTTCAGCCGAGCACATGCTTGCCTTCTATCAGGTCTTTGACGATGTCAGAGACAGGTTCTATGACGGCATGATCATCACCGGTGCTCCGGTGGAGGAAATGGAGTTTGAGAAAGTTGATTACTGGGATGAGCTGTGCGAGATCATGGAATGGTCAAAGTCGCATGTCTTCAGCACATTCCATATCTGCTGGGGTGCCCAGGCAGCGCTGTATTATCACTACGGCGTCAGAAAATATCCGCTTTCGGAAAAGATGTTCGGTGTCTTCCCGCACAAAGTCGTGCACAAGGGATCGATCCTGTTCCGCGGCTTCGATGACACGTTCATGGTTCCGCACTCACGTCATACGGAAGTCAGAAAGGAAGATATTCTGGCAACCGGAAGACTGAAGATTCTGGCGGAAAGCGAGAAAGCCGGTGTCTATGCCATCTCAACAGACGGCGGCAGACAGGTATTTATCACAGGACATTCTGAATATGATCCGGATACGCTGGAGAAGGAATACCTGCGTGACAAGAACGCAGGGCTTCCGATTCATGTGCCGGAAAACTATTATCCGGATGATGACGATACAAAGGCGCCTGTGTGTTCCTGGAGAAGCAGCGCGAATCTGCTGTATTCCAACTGGCTCAACTATTTCGTCTATCAGACAACACCGTATATTCTTGAACAGATCCTTCAGCAGCCGGTATCTCCGCTGCTTCAGGAAAAGTAAAAAAACAACCGCGGTTCCATGTGAGAAATCGCGGTTTTCTTCTGCTCAGCCCTGTTCTGTGCTGGTATCAAGTGTTCCGGTCAGTGTGACCTGGACATCCATTTCCGTGCCGTCTCTTTCAATCTTCAAAGTGATGGTTTCACCGATCTTTTTATCACGCATGATTCTGGAAAGATCAGTGTAGGAAGAAACTTCCGTTCCGTCGACACTGATGATTCTGTCATAGGCCGCAAGACCTGCAGCTTCAGCGCCGCTTCCGTGAATAATGTCTGTGATGTAAAGACCTGCCTTGTAATGCTGGGTGCTGCGGGTAAGCTCATCGAGGTAGACACCGAGTGTTGCTCTGTTAGTAACTCTGCCGGATTCCATCAGCTGGGAAGCAACGTCCATCGCCGTGTTGATCGGGATCGCGAAGCCGATGCCTTCAATGGATGCGCCGCTGCTTGTTGTGCCGGAGTCCTTGGCATTGACGATGCCGATCAGGTTGCCGTTGCCGTCGAAGAGACCGCCGCCGGAGTTGCCGGAGTTGATCGTCGCGTCTGTCTGAATCAGATTCATGGATTCATTTTCAATGACGAGCTCACGGCTGACTGCGGAAATGACACCGTTTGTGACAGTTCCGCCGAGTGTGCCGAGCGGGTTGCCGATGACGATTGCCGTATCACCCTGGGAGATCTTGGAAGAATCACCGACCACTGCCGGGATCAGATCCGGAGCTGTGATCTTGATGACCGCGATATCTGTTTTCGCGTCAGTTCCGACCAGCTGTGCTTCGTATTCCTTGCCGTCATATGTCGTTACCGTGATTTTGTTCGTATCTTTTACAACGTGATTGTTTGTGATGATATATCCGGTTTCGGAAATGATAACGCCGGATCCGGCACCGGTGGATGTGTATGTTCCGCCGAAGATGCCGTAGTTTGTGACTGTGCCTTCCACAATGATTTCAACAACACTGGGTGATGCTTTGGAAGCTGCTTCCGAGATTGTCATCGTGCCATCTGTGTTATTGACGTTTGTCTGCACGGAAGGGGCTGTCTCAGCCGACTGGTAGACAACCGTGGACGCTGATCCAAGATGCGTGACGGCGAACCATCCGCCGCCGAGACCGCATGCCGTGCCGATCACTCCGCATAAGAGCATATTCAATACCGGGTGGTATCTTCTCCTTCTTATTGTATTTCTGGTTTCATGATTACTGTATTCTGTCATATCATTCATACCTCCTTGCTGCACTACTATAGTAAGAACCGAAAGTGAACAATGTGTGAACTTCGGGTGACATTTCTGTCATATTGTATATCTTCTTTACCGGGAATCTGATTCCCTACGTATGAATATACATCACCATGACAGATATGGCGGAAAAAATGATCTGTGATGGTATACTTGTTCTATGGTGATCAGAAACGGCATCCGCTCCATACTGCGTTCCGGGAAACTGTGTTTCCTGTTTTTTCTGCTGACGGCGGCTGTTTCACTGCTTCTGGTTTCCGGAAGCGGTATCTATGTTTCCTCATCTGCCCAGCTGGCTTCTTTTTCGGAAACATACCAGACAGTCGGCAGGATTGAATATATCGGCAGTGAATATCCCGATGAGAATGCGCTGGACCCGTATGCGGAAGAGGCATACGGTCAGCTGTCTCTCAATGAACTTGAAAAGACTGCAGGCGTGCTCCGGGCAGAAAAAAAGAATATTGTAAAAGGATATACAGAAGGCTTTCACAGATATAAGAGTCAGATTCCCTATAAGAATTATGGGGTGCTGATCCTGACGTCCGTTCACTCGCCGACAATGCAGGAGGAAACGGTTTATCTGGATGATGTTCCGGAATTCCCGGATACCTATACCCTGAAGGATGATGTGACTGGTACTGTGACATTCTGCCACGATGGAAGAGCAGAGGAAATCCCGTGTTTCATTTATGATTCCATGACGCAGACATATACCAGAATCCTTTTCGGAGACGGTGTCTATCACGAAGAAGAATATACGGAAGCGGAACTTCCGGTGAACAGATATATCCGCAGCAGCATCTCATCACAGCCTGTACTGACGTATTACGGAGATCTGAATCCGGAGGATCCCGGCATTCCGCATTATGTCTATGACCGCAATACAAACAGATACAGCACGACTGTTTCACGCATGAGCGGCTATATCGCGTATCTTTCCGATGCGCTGTATTCCCGCACAAATGACAGGAACGTGCTGATTCATCTGCGCACCGGAGAAGTTCCTTTCACTGCCGAAGAAGGCAGAACATACGCTGTTCACGGTTCTTTCGTGGACGGGAATACTTCCAATCTCGTATTTGAAATCAGACCGTTTGAGAATAATGATACATTGCCGGTTGCGGATATTACCGGAATGGAGAGAGAATCACTGAAAGAAACAGTGTTCGGGGAATATGCGGATTTTTATGAAGAACAGAACAATTATCTGAATATTTCCTTCTCACAGGATATATCACTGCTGGAGCCGTTTCATCAGGGCTATCTTGTCCTGAAGGAGGGCAGATACCCAAAGAAGGGTGAAGACAATGTCTGTGTGATTGACGGCCTTCTGGCAGGACAGCTGAATCTGAAGCCGGGTGATACGCTTCCATTGCATCTCAATGGAACAGAAGAATCCTTTGTGATTACCGGCATTACGGAAGAAAACCAGGACTATGAAGGGGAAGTGTTCGCTGTTTCAAAGAACACGCATGTCTCTTCCTTTTCCGGCTATCAGCTCGGATATGTGCAGTTTGATAATGAGAAGGCCGCATCAGCCGCTGAAAAAGTCAGAGAACTGCTTCCGGAAGGATGCCGTCTGACCGTATATGATCAGGGCTATGAAAGTAATTCACAGCCGCTGAAAGCACTCAGACTGACGTCTCTGATCATCATGGGAATCAGTCTTACCGCAGCAATCTCCATCCTGATCCTGTTTGCCTTCCTCTATGTATACCGCCAGGCGGAAACAGCGGATACGCTGAGAAGGCTTGGCTGTGATTCAAAGGAAGTGCGTTTATGGATGGGTTCTGGATGCTGTACCGTTGCGGCCGCAGGTTCTCTGTGCGGCAGTATTGCGGCAGCGCTCTGCAGAACAGGCATGATCCGCTATATGGTTTCAGCTGCGAAAACAGCCTATGGCACGGATACAAGATATTCCGAAGCTGCCGTCGGACTGATCAAGAAGAGTGAAACAGTGATTCCCGGCGCATTGCCGGAAGTGATTCTGTGTATAGTATTCTGCACGCTTCTTTCCTATCTGCTTTCATGTCTTTTCCTGAGGCTTTCTGAAAGAAACGGTTCCCTGCTGAAAGGAAACAGGATGACGGTGCCCGGCAATACGCTTACAGGAAAAGGAAATACCGTTCTGCGATACGGCATCACCGGTTTTATCAGAGGCGGAAAGAGAACGCGTGCCGTCATTCTGATCACGATGGTGCTGGCAGGGGTTCTGTGCGGGTTCTCCTCTTTGAAGGGAAGCTGGCAGAATGATCTGGACGCTCTGTATCAGAATACACAGATCCGCGGCAGTGTGATCAGTCTCAACGGCAGATATCTGCGTGATCTTGCCATTCCTGAATCGTTTGTCAGGAAACTGAACCATTCCGGAAATCTGAAAGAACTGCATGTTTCCTACAGTCATCTTCATTACTGGATCGACGGGGAAATGCCGCTGTTTTCCAGCACCTCCTTTGGAGAAGAAAGCAGAGATGCCTGGATATCAAAGCAGCCGAAGCTCGTCTTTACGGATGTGCTCAGAAACAGCGAAGACTTCCTGTATCAGGAGCCTGTGATCAGCTGGGAGGAAGGAGCGGATGAATCCCTGTTCCAGAAGGAGTATCCGCTGGTTTCCGGCAAGACAGTGCTGGATGAGAAGACCGGAAGAGAAGTCAGCGATACCGTCTATCCGGCGGTTGTCTCTGATGCCTGGGCAAGGGGACACGGAACAGGGTGCGGTGAAGACACTGTCATCATGACAGAATACGGACTTCCGCTGCGCATTCACATCGCGGGAACATACGCAAAGACCGGCGCCAAGGCAAATATCTATCTGCCGCTTGCGGCTGTCTTTGAACTGAAGTATCTGAGTGAAGACAGGGAAACGGTCAATACGCCGTATTACCGGACGATGGAACAGTATTTCACGTCATGCGGCTTTGTCCTTGATTCAGCCGTATCACTGAAACAGTTCAAGGATTATCTGAGCAGCATCGGCTGCAGCGCGGTGAATCAGCCCGAAAGTGAGCGGATTGCTGTCGTGCTGTATGACAGCGCCTTCCTGGATACTCTTGGCAGTCTGGAGAGGCACATCCGCTTCATGGATATGCTGATGCCGCTGATGATGGGATTGACTGTACTGGCAGGTTTCCTGATCTCCTGGCTGATGATCAACGGCAGAAGAATGGACTTTGCTGTCATGAAGGGACTTGGCGCTGACGGCTTTACCGTGTTCATGATCTTCTTCATGGAACAGGCTGCGGCAGCGGCTGCAGGTATTCTTCCCGTGCTTCTTGTTTCATTGCTGAGCGGCGGAACGCTGCTGTTAATTGGCTTTGGTTTGTCTTATCTTCTTGGCACTGCCTGTGCCATCCTGCTTGCCGGCAGGGAAAACCTGATGGTTCTTCTTTCGGAAAAGGAGTAGTTCATATGTCTGTACTTGAAATCAGAAATGTCTCATATGTATATCAGTCTAAATACCAGACAACCGAAGCGCTGAAGAATGTTTCCGTTTCCTTTGAAAAAGGCAGTGTATATGCTGTGACAGGCAAATCCGGCAGCGGCAAGACAACGCTGCTTTCCCTGATGGCAGGTCTGGATCTGCCAAGTGAAGGGGAGATCCTCTGTGAAGGCGTATCCACGAAAGAAATGGATCTGCAGAAATACAGACGCACAAAAGCTGCGGTCATATACCAGTCATTCCGTCTGCTGCCGCTGCTGACGGTGGCGGAGAATATCATGTTCCCGATGGAACTGTCAGGAAAAAACAGGAAAGAAGCCAGAAAGGAAGCACTGGAGCTGATGAAGCGGGTATCACTGCCGTCATCTTATGCAAATCGTTTTCCTTCCATGCTTTCCGGTGGGGAACAGCAGCGCGCAGCGATCGCAAGAGCGCTGGCGATGAATACAGATCTTCTGCTTGCGGATGAGCCTACCGGCAATCTGGACAGTGCCAACAGCAGAAATATCATGGAAATCCTGACAAAGCTGGCGCATGAGGAAGGCTACTGTGTCATCATTGTGACGCATGATCCCGCGATCGCAAATGCCAGTGATCACGTCATACGGATGAATGACGGCAAGATAGACAATGAAACAGAGAGTGCATGATCACACTCTCTGTTTTCTTATTTCCGGAGTAAATACTGAACAATTCCCGCAATCAGACAGATCACGCCGCAGATCAGGAATGCTCTGTCATACCAGGCTGTTGTGCCGTAGATTTCGATGACACCCCTGATCAGTGATCCGCATGTCAGAATCAGCACACCATCCTGCCATAAGCGGGAAGGCATTTTCATATGCAGCTTTTTCAGAATCACACACGGTACAAATCCAAGAAGAAGGGGATACAGGAACATGAAGATCATTGAGGCTGACATGACCCCATGGGCAAACAGCTCATAGATCTGTCCGAACAGCAGACAGAACAGACTGATGGAAAACCATCCGCTGAGAAAGACGTCTGTTTTTCTGCGCTTAATAACCGATGTAGACAATGTCGCTCACACTCCTTTCTTTGATTTTTCCGGTGGAAGTCGGATTGTTGATGAGATTCCCGTTAAAAACCATTGTGGAAGATCCGCCGCCGTCCAGGTTGTATGCTGTATCAGCGCCGAGGTGCTGCAGGAAATCTGCGAGTTCATACAGCGTAAGACCTTCGCTTTCATCCGTTCTTCCGTCTGCGACGACAAACAGATAGTGCAGCGGCTCAATTTCGGCAATGGCAGTTCTTGGATTGGAACTCTTTGCCTGGCTGACTTCCTCGCTGATGGTGACACTGATTTCACCGTCCGTCAGAAGGGCTGGACCGAATGCGAATACCTGCAGAGCGTCAAGTTCGCTGAGTTCTTCTGCGGAAGTCTCTGATTCATTGATGATCTCAAAGCTTCCGTCAGAGAGGATGACAAGATCCTCCTGGCTTCTGCCGGATGTATTTGTTCTGTAGAGGGTGCCGTTGCGCAGCACATAGCCGGAATCACGCGCTCCGTAGTAATCACCGTTGATTGCCAGGATCGCGTTGACGCCTTCCGCAATCTTACTTGTGGTTTCTGTCACGTTTCTGCCGTAGACGTTTTCCGCGAATGCCGTCTTCAGATATTCGATGGAAGACAGCTGAACGTCAGCGACGTAAACGATGGTATCGTTGACCTGATAAGTTTTCATGATGACAGAGATGTTTTCATCCTGATAGGATGTGCCGGTGATTTCTGCTTCTGCTGTTTCTGTTGTATCTGTCTCTGCGCCTGCTTCTGCCGTCAGGGCTGATGCAGCGGCTTCCGGTACGGTCTGCGCCTGGGCTGTTCCGTAGGTTTTCGGAATGACGAAGAAGTCAAGAAGGGCATAGATCGTAAAGGCGAGAATGATCACCGTATCTCTGATATGGAGAAATTTCCGTTTCAATGCGCTGCACCTCCTTTCGCGAATACAAATGATCTCTGCATGATCCAGCTGAAGAAGAACAGGATCAGCTCAGCTGTGATCTTTGCGATGATTCTGTTCATACCAAGGCTGATGAATGCCATCAGAAGCGCTGTGTTGAATGCCAGCACAAGGCAGGCCGTCAGTATATATCTGACGGTGCTGCCGGCACGGGAAGAGTCATCCTGGAATACATAGCGGCGGTTGATCTCGTAATTTGCCGCGGCTGAAACAAATCTTGCGGAGATGTTTGCGGCGGCTGCCGGAAGAAACATCGAGAGAAGACAGAACATCGTGATATCGATCAGAAATCCCGTCAGTGATGATGCGAGAAAGCGGATCAGCGGCTTCAGGATACGGATCGTATCAATGACCGGGCGGAAGTGGGAACATTCATTGTTTCCTTCATAGATGGTTTTGATTTCCACTTCACGGTAGGGGATCTGCTTTCTGACGCACATCAGCAGCATGTTCATCTCATATTCATAGCGGTCGCCCTCTGCCGCAAGAAGATCGTCGCTGAGCGAGCAGTGGAAGGCTCTGAGTCCCGTCTGCGTATCGCTGAGCTTGCGGCCGGTGATGAAGTGAAAGACTGCCGCGGCGCAGCTGTTTCCGGTTCTGCTGCGGGCAGGGACGTTTTCGGAACTGAAATCACGCACGCCGAGAACCAGGGAAGCGTGATCACTGGCTGCCGTATTGAGACAGTGAATAATATCGCTGATATCATGCTGTCCATCCGCGTCGGCAGTGACAGCTGCGTATTCTGTTTCTGTATTTGCGCCGAGCCATCTGATCATCGTTTTGAGGGCGGCGCCTTTTCCCTGATTTTCACTGTGGTGAAGAATCACGGCATATTCAGCACAGGCATCGAACACCTGCGTGTATTCCGCCGGGCTTCCGTCATCCGCAATCAGTACATGAAGACCTTCTTCATGAAGTTTCCTGACGAATTCCGGAAGTCTTACATCCGGACAATATGCCGGAATGAGTACATATTTTTCCATATGCAGGTACCTCCTGATGCCTGCATTATGGAAGATGTATCTTAAGGACATCTGACAGAAAAATGAATTTCAGGTGAAAAAAAGAGATTCCTGAATGATCAGAAATCTCAGTGTTTTCTTCCTTGCAGCGCCATGCCGTAGACTGCGCCGATCGCTCCGCCGATGATATGCGTCAGCTGGGAGACGTTGTCGCTGATGGCGACGCCTTCATAGAGCTGCTGCGATATGTAGATGACGGCAGCGATGATCATGGTCATCGGGATGCCTTTGTGTGTTCCTGTGACAGATGCCATCAGGATGAATGCGAAGATCACGCCGGAAGCACCAAGCAGCGCCGTGTGTCCCGGCAGGATCACATGAACAAGACCTGTGACAAGCGCAACGACCAGGATGACTGTCAGGATCTGCTTTGATCCGTATTTTTCTTCCAGAAGAGGTCCGACCAGAAGGAAGAGCACCATGTTGGAAGAATAATGCGCCCATCCGCTGTGACCGAGCACATGGGTGAACAGTCTTAAATAGAACAGGGGATCTGCCAGCGATCCTCTATAGACGCTGAACAGCAGCTGTGTTGTCTTTCCGCCGGTCAGGATCCCGGCGACAAGCGCAGCAGCGCTGAGCAGAGCAAACGTCAGGATGACAGGGGAATTGAATGTGATTTTTTTCATGACTCACCTCAATGAGATATTATATGACAAATATTTGAGAAAAGTCAGCACAGACAGTATACTTGTAAGGGAAAAAACGGGAGGCTAT
Source organism: uncultured Erysipelotrichaceae bacterium (assembly GCA_900320455.1). Lineage (GTDB taxonomy): Bacteria > Bacillota_I > Bacilli_A > Erysipelotrichales > Erysipelotrichaceae > Bulleidia. The sequence goes on from ONSK01000046.1 coordinate 10,892, forward strand.
ATGGCAAAAAAGAAAAAGAAGAAAAATAAAGCGGCCGCTGCCGGTACAGTCAGCGGACCGGTTTCCAACCCGAAACTGAAAGAGGCGATTGCGGCTCTCAAAGAAGGAAATTCACCGGAGAAGCAGCTGGCTCTGCAGGCAGCGCTGAAAGAAGCGAGACTGCTTGCGCCGTGCGCTGTGGACGGTCCAAAGCCGGAAGACGGAAAACCCGTCAGCGTCAATCCGAGCAGTGTCAGATTCTTTCTGATCAATACCAATGACGGAAAAGTGTTCTTCCCGGCATTCACCGATCCGGAAGAAGCGAATAAGTTCAGAGGCGCCAATGATACCGGTGCCCAGGCAATGATGGTACAGACCATTGCCAATTATGACAGAATGCTTTCAGATCCGAAGGGACCTGCCCAGGGCATTGTCATCAACCCGGGGTCTGACAGCCTTGTGATCACACCGGCACTTGCGGCATTGATCAGCGGCAGACTGCAGGCTCCTGCGGAAGCTGGAAAAGCAGCGCCGGCACCGGCAAACGCTCCGGTCAATGCGGTTTACAGCGAACCGGCTGTCTATCCGACACGCATGGTCAACACACTGTATGACTGGTGCTGTGAAAAGCCGGAAATCAGCCGTGTATGGCTGAAACAGAAGCGCACCGGAATGGAACTCGCGTTTGCGCTGTTTGTTGAGGCAGATACGAAGGATGAAGCTCTGCTTGCGGAAATGACTGAGGTATGCACACCGCATGCCAAGGAAGTTCCGGTCGAATGCGTATATGTTACGGATCATCTGAAAGAGAATGTCATCAAGGAATCCGTGGCGCTGTACGACAGGGAGCTTGAGCTGTAATGCGTGCTGAAAGAGCTGCCATCAGAAAAGACGCTCTTGATTATCTGGCCGCTCACCTGCAGAAAAAAAACGATGGTGAAGTCTCACTGGAGAAGACAGCGCAGCTGCTCGATGAGAGATGCAGTGACTGCTTCTTTGTGACGGTGCGTGATGAAAACGAAGTCACCGGCGCAATGATCGCGGAAGAGGAGTCATTCCACGTCCGCTATCTTGCCTCTGATACAGAAGAGGGAGCTTCCGCCATGCTGGAATATCTGAAGGAAGAAGCACAGAGGATGAACTTCGCAAGACTGACGGCATCCGGTGATGCCTGCAGGCATGAAGTGCTGGAACAGGCCGGATTCATCAGAATGCCGGAAGAAAACAGCTTTGAATGCTTTCTGCAGAACGGCATGTTAAAAAAGACGGTGACTGTGATCGTCGACCGTCCTTACGGCAGTCTGCATCCCCATATTCCCGATCTTGAATGTCCGTATAACTTCGGCTATGTCAAAGGATCCATGCAGGATGACGGGGAATTCCAGGATGCGTATGTTATCGGACCTTCACAGCCGGTGGATGAATTTACAGGAATTGTCAGCGGCATTGTCTACCGCAAGGGTCTGAACCGTTCGCGCTGGATCGTAACAGCCGCGCCTGCGTCTCTCAGCAGAGAGAACATCGTTCAGCTGATCGGTCCGGAAGAACAGTATTACGAAACAAAAATCGAATGGGCTAACTGAAAAAATGCTTCCATTCCGCATCAGCGGAGGAAGCATTTTTTGTCATTCATCAATCAGTTCTTTGTCAATGATCTGGAAATTCGCACGGTGCAGATACAATGCCTTGCCGTCTACGACAAGCTTTGTGAACTTCGGCAGATCTGCCGGGATCGACCATGTGACCTTGCGGCCGGAGAAGGCGTAGATCGGAACACCGGTCTGTGACTTGATGACCACAACCATCTGCTTGCCGAATTTGTTCTTTACCTTGTTCACAAGACCGGAGATCAGTGTGGAATCGGTGATGGAAGAACTCTCGGAATCAATGGTTTCCAGCTGGAAATTCACTTCCGGGACAAGACCGTCTTCATAGAAGATTGTCGTATCGCCGCATGTCAGCATTTCGTGACCGTCGATCGTCAGTGTGATCACCGAGCTCAGTGTATTCACATACCCGGTGGAATCCGCGGCGTTATCATACGTCTCCTGCTGAACGACGTTGCCTGAGATATCAATCTTGGAACCGTGCGTGGTAAGAACACGGGAACCGTAGTTGTCGAATGTATCGATCGTATATCTGTTTCCGAAGATATGTCCGTTGAAATCATTTACTTTCTGAGAGATGGAACCGCAGCCGGACGCTGCCGCCAGCATGAGCGTGCATGCAAGTACAGATACTTTATTATTCATATTTATAAACCTCCCAATACAGTATTATATTGATATTTTCACATTTCCGCTGTGATTTGTTCATAGAAAGTTCAAATTGCATTCATAAAGCAATCATACGGGCAGGATATTCTTTAACCGTACTCAGAAAGGAGAACGGATATGACAGAAAAAGGAACCCCTGCAGTTGATACATTCCAGAGAGTGGAAGACAAATACGCTATGACAGCTGAACAGGCGCGGGAAGTCATCAGAAGATGCGGAGAATACATTCAGAAAGACAGATTCTTCCGTTATCCTGTCTATTCCATCTACTGTGATTCTGACGGAGCTGATCTGGCGATCCGCTCACTGATGAAAACAGGATACAAGGCCAAGCTGAGATTAAGAAGCTACGGCGATCCTGATCACAGCCCGATCTTCCTGGAGACAAAGAAGAAGTGGGGAGACATCGTATACAAAAAGAGAATCATGCTTGAAGAGCAGGAAGCATATGAATATCTGAGAAACGGCAGAAAGCACCACGTGCATAACAACACGGCAGGTGAGATCGACTACATGATCCGCACCAGAGACCTGAAGCCGAAAGTATTTATCGCTTATGACAGAATCTGCTATTCGGCAGTGAATGAAGATGATGTACGTATCACATTTGATATGAATATCCGCTACCGTCTCAATGATCTTGATCTTCATGAGAACGGTTCGGAAAAGAAACTCGACAGTGCTGAGGTGATGATGGAAGTCAAAGCGATGAACCGTTATCCGATGTGGCTGACAAAGATTCTCAGCGATATGAAACTCTACCAGAGTTCCTTCTCCAAATACGGAACGATCTACAGTCAGAACAGAAATGAAATGTGCCGTGCGCCTGAAAGCACCGGAAGATATGCATCAGTTTATACGGAAAAGGAGAATATACTATGTTCAGTTCAATATTAGGATCCGCCGCAACAATGAGCCAGGTCGCTGTCTGTTTCTCAGCTTCCCTGGTATGCGGACTGCTGTGCGCATTCACGTACAGGTACTGTGAAAATACTTCAAAGAATTTCCTGACAGCGCTGGCTGTGCTGCCGGCAATCGTCATGATGGTCATTCTGATGGTCAACGGAAACCTCGGCGTCGGCGTTGCCGTTGCCGGAAGCTTCTCCCTTGTCAGATTCAGATCACTTCCCGGCAGAGCAAGCGATATCGTCATCATCTTCCTGGCGATGGGTCTCGGCTTATGCACCGGCATGGGCTATGTGTACTTCGCGCTTGCCTCCGCTGTGATCATGTGCCTGCTGTATGTTCTCATCAGCAAGCTCCCGCTGCTTTCTGAAAACACAGCATACAGAAGCATCCGGATCACGATCCCGGAAGATCTTGAATACACAGAAGTATTCGCTGATATCTTCAACAAATACACAAGCAAAGCTGAAGAACACGCCGTCAGAACGATTAATCTTGGAACAATGTACCAGGTGACATATGATATCGTCCTGAAGAATACAGCGGATGAAAAACAGATGATCGATGAGATCCGCGTCCGCAACGGCAACCTGCCTGTCATCTGCGGAAGAGCAGCGACAGCCGCAGCCGAGCTGTAAGCATCATGAAGCCCTGAAAAAAATCAGGGCTTTTTCCTTGTTTGTGCGATAATAGTACGGAAAGAAGGGAAACTATGAAAAAGATATACGCGTGCTTACTGGCAGGTCTGCTGTTAACAGGATGCAGTGCTGCGAATCCGGTGGATGCCTCATTTGCGGATACGACATGGGTCGGTCTTGGTCTCAGTGAGATCGTCTTCCGCGCTGACGGCACATTCTCCTGGTATGAACATCAGGGAGAACATGACGGCGACCGCTATGAGGGCACATTTGAAGCATACAGAGCAGAGAATGCTGCAGACTATGTTACAAAGATCGAGGAATACAAGATCACAGCCGCCCAGCTGGAGGCAATGTTCACCGGCGAAGACGGACACACAAAGGAAAACTTCATCGTCTATACGCTGAAGGACGAACATGTATATGTCGGCGGAAAGGAAGATCCTTCACGCTGCGATGTTCTGACCTATTACGGCTATATGACGGAAAATGACACGCTGCTGAATGCCGTGAACATGAGAACAGGTTCACTGTGCACGTTTGAGAAAGGCAGCTGAGAAAGGAAAGCTTTATGTCAATGCGGCCGAGAGGCGGACCGGGCGGACGCTTCCTGGATGAGGAAGAGAAAAAGAATGCCCCGAAGGTCACGAAAGAATTACTGCTGAGGATATTTTCCTATCTGACCCCGTACTGGAAACAGATGGCTGTCGTACTGACGGCAATCATCGTTTCATCCATGCTGTCAATTTATCCCTCAGTGATCACCGGACGCATTATTGATGAAGGTCTGATCGGCAGAGATCTGAACAAACTGATCTCGCTGATCATCATTTCACTGCTGGTGACATTCGGATCCAATCTGATCGGTGTTCTGGAAAGCTACATGAATTCCTGGATTGCCCAGCATATCACGTATGACATGCGCAATCAGATGTACAGACACCTGCAGAAGATGTCCCAGAGATTCTTCACATCCGGTTCGCAGGGTGACATCATCACAAGAATGACCAGTGATATTGACGGTGTCAGAAGCACCATCACCAATACGTTCACAAGCATTCTTTCAAATGTGATCACGCTGGTTGTCGCTCTTGTCGCAATGTTTCAGAAGAATCCGCTGCTGGCATTCCTCGGCATCATCATCGTTCCGCTTTTTACGCTTCCCACCCGTCAGGCAGGAAAGGCGAGATGGACGCTGACAAAGGAAAGCCAGGAATGCAGCGACGCTGTCAACGGCATCCTCAATGAAACGCTTTCCGTATCCGGCCAGCTTCTTGTCAAGCTGTTCGGCAGAGAAGATTACGAATACGGCAGATACGAGAAGTACAACCGGAAGATGGTTGATCTGAATATCCGTGAATCCATGGCAGGCAGATGGTTCCGGGTTGTCATTTCCACATTCTCATCGATTGGACCGATGATCCTGTATCTGGTCGGCGGCATCCTGATGATGAAATATGACGCGGATCTTTCGGTCGGTGATATCACCGTGCTGGTGACGCTGCTTGGCAGAATGTACGGTCCGGTCAACTCGCTGCTGAACATCCAGGTGGACTGGATCCGTTCCATGGCGCTGTTTACCAGACTGTTTGAATACTATGACATGCCGGTGGAAATCGATAACGCACCGGACGCGATCACACCTGATGAAGCAGTCGGAAACATTGAATTCGATCATGTGTTCTTCCGCTACAACGAGGACAGAATGATCCTGAAGGATGTTTCCTTCAAGCTCGGCCAGGGCCGCAGCATTGCCATCGTCGGTCCCTCCGGTTCCGGCAAGAGCACGGCTGTCAATCTGATCCCGCGCCTGTATGACGTGACGGAAGGCTCGGTGAAGTTTGACGGAATCGATGTCAGAAAGCTGGATCTCGCATTCCTGGGAGACAACATCGGCATCGTTACCCAGGATACGTATCTGTTCAACGGAACGATCCGCGAGAACCTGCTGTACGCCAAGCCGGATGCGACGATGGAAGAAATCGAGGAAGCCTGCCGCAAGGCGAACATTCATGACTTCATCATCTCCCAGGACAAGGGCTATGATACGGAAGTCGGCAACCGCGGACTGAAGCTTTCCGGCGGGGAAAAGCAGAGAATCTCCATCGCCAGAGTCCTTCTGAAGGATCCGGCGGTCATGATCTTTGATGAGGCGACCGCATCCCTGGATTCCATCAGTGAGAAGGCGATACAGGATGCCATTGATCCTCTGATCGATGAACGAACCAGCATTCTGATTGCCCACAGACTGTCCACGATCCTTGCCGCGGATGAGATCATCGTCATCAGGGACGGTGAAATCGTTGAACGAGGACGCCACAAGGACCTTGTGGGTCTCGGCGGTGTTTATACAGAACTTTACAATACGCAGTTCAATGCGGAACTGCCAAAGGAGGACGAATGAGAACAGCTTATTACAACGCTGTCATCAGAGACAGCAGCGCTACGGCGATTCTGACAGAAGACGAAAGAATCATACAGGTCGGAACTGATGAGGAGATTCTCGCTGAACAGGCTGATGAGTCGGTGAATCTGTGCGGAATGTATCTGATGCCTTCTTTTGCTGATACACATATGCATCTTGCCGGCATGGGAAGATATCTCAGTGAGCTGATCCTCAACGGCTGCACGCTGGAACAGATCGGCACAAAGCTGCGCGGAGCGGAAGTGAAAAACGGCTGGATCATCGGCAGAGGATACAGCGAGAATGACTTCGCGGAAGGTGAAGTGCTGAACAAGGCATTCCTTGACAGCATTTCCAAAGACGTGCCGATTGCATTGACACGTGTCTGCGGACACAAGATGACAGTCAACTCCAAAGTGCTGGAGCTGATCGGCATTCATGAGGACTATGAGGCGGAAGGCGCCAGGATCTATTTTGAGACAGGCGCAGTGGAAGAAAACGCAATTCCGATGGTTCATGCGGCAGAACCCGTTCCGGATGAAAAAACACTGATGGAATACATTGAAACCGGTGCTGCCTACTGCAACAAAAAGGGAATCACGATCGTCGGAAGCGATGACTTCCTTTCCATCCTCGAGAATTACAAGGGCATGTTAAATGCGTTTGAGAAGATGTCCTTCCAGAACAGGCTGACGGTGCGCGTCAATGAACAGTGCGAATTCAATGACGTCAAGGAGTTCTCGGAATTCCTGGATGAAGGATACACAATGGATGTCGGAAATGATCTGTTCCGCATCGGCCCGCTGAAGCTGATCACCGACGGTTCCATGGGAGCCCACACGGCAGCGCTTTCCAAGCCGTATGTCAACGATACCCAGAGCGGCTATGTATGCATCAGTGAGGATGATATCCGCATCTTTGTGCAGCTGGCCAACCGTTTCAATATGAGCACGATTGCCCACGCCATCGGCGATGCGGCAGTGGACGCGGTGCTCAGAGTGTTCGATGATGAAGTACTGGAAGGAAATCCTCTGCATCATGGTCTTGTCCACTGTCAGATCATGCGCAAAGACCAGGTGGAAAAGGTCATTGCCAAAAAGCTCAGCTGCTATATCCAGACCCAGTTCATCGATGAGGATTCCCAGATGATGGTGATGATTCCGGAAGACCTGAGGGAATATTCCTATCCGTACAGAACGCTGTATGAAGGAACGATTGCTTCCAACGGCAGCGATGCGCCGGTAGAGCTTCCCGATCCGATCCGCGGCATCATCCTTGCCGAGACACGTAAATCCATCAAGAACGGTATCCCGATGGCACCGGAAAGCGAACGCATGAGCAGAAGACAGGCAATTGACAGCTTCGTCGAAGCCGGATGCCGCCAGCTGTTCATGGAAGACAGACTGGGCAGAATCGAACCGGGTTATTACGCTGACTTTATCGTCCTCGACAACAACATCGATACATGTGATCTGGAAACCCTGCAGAAGACAGAAGTACAGATGACTGTCATGAACGGAAGGACCGTCTTTGAGAAATGATCCGCATGGCTGTGCCGGAGGATGCCGCCGGGTGTCTTTCCATCTACAACTGGTACATTGAAAACTCCGATGCGACCTTTGAGACAGAGCTCCTGAGTGAAGAAGAATTCCGTGCAAGAATCATGAATATCACGGAGTCCTATCCCTGGATCGTTTATGAAGAGGACGGAGTCATCAGAGGCTACGCCTATCTTTCCGCCTTCAATCCCCGTCAGGCATACCGCTGGACATGCGATCTTGCGGTCTATACGGACAGGGAAATGCGCGGCAGGGGAATCGGATCACTGCTGATATCCGCAATGATCAGACTGGCGTATCAGGACGGATATTACCGGATGGTATCTCTGATTACCCGGGGCAATACCGCAAGCGAAAGAATCCATGAGAAATTCGGCTTTCAGAAATGCGGTGTCCTGGAAAAGACCGGCTATAAATCCGGAAAATGGCTGGATGTTTCCTTCTATATGCTGAAACTGCGGGAAGGTACACCCGGAACGATCACAAACGAAGAGATCAGGCAGGTTTGAACACCTGCTTTTTCTTTACTAAGAAAACCGTCCAGAAAGCTCGTGCCTGAAGGCACGGGATGAATGGCGCAATATAGAAAGTATTATTCTTTTGCATATTGGTTCTGAATATATTGTCTGACAGTTTCTTTGCTCATATTGCCAAGTGTGCTCATGAAGTAACTCGGCGACCAGATATGGC